>JAHEYS010000364.1 GCA_023251475.1 Prolixibacteraceae bacterium | reverse complement strand
AGGAACCCCTCCTTATCCGCGTCAAGAATTGCAACGAGCGATACTTCAGGCAAATCAAGACCTTCGCGCAGCAGGTTAATTCCAACAAGTACATCGAAGACCCCTTTCCGCAACTGCTCCATGATTTCTACCCGCTCCATAGTATCGACATCTGAATGGATATAGCGGCACTTAATATTCATCCGGTCAAAATATTTTGTCAGCTCCTCTGCCATTCTCTTGGTAAGGGTAGTAACCAGCACCCGTTCATTTTTGGAGGATCTAAGGTGTATCTCCTCCATCAGATCATCAATCTGGTTAATCCTGGGCCTTATCTCAATCTGCGGATCGAGCAACCCTGTCGGCCTTATGATCTGCTCAACAACAACACCTTCACTCTTCTGTAACTCATAATCTGCCGGTGTGGCGCTCACAAAAACAATTTGCCGGGCAATATCTTCAAACTCCTCAAATTTCAATGGGCGGTTATCAATGGCAGCCGGCAGCCGGAAACCATAATCGACAAGGGTCACTTTCCGGGACCGGTCGCCGCCATACATCGCATGGATCTGCGGCATCGTCACGTGGCTTTCGTCAATGACCATCAGGTAATCCTCCGGGAAATAATCGAGCAGACAGAACGGACGCGATCCGGGTTCCCTCTGGTCAAAATAGCGGGAATAGTTTTCAATTCCCGGGCAATACCCTAATTCCCGGATCATCTCCAGATCATAGGTTACACGGTCCTCAATCCGTTTGGCTTCCACAAATTTCCCGGATCGTTTAAAAAAATCGACATGTTCAACCAGGTCATTTTGTATTTTTTTTATTGCCAGCTGAATGCTGTCTTTGGTTGTTACAAAGAGAGTTGCAGGGTAAATCACACAATTATTCTGAGCTTTAAGGGTGGCGCCATTTTCAGGATTAAAAAGGAAAATCTCTTCCACCTCATCGCCAAAAAACACAATCCTGATCCCATCGTCAGCGTAGGCTGGAAAAATATCTACAGTATCCCCTTTTACCCTGAAATTTCCCCGCTGAAACAGAATTTCACTCCTGGAATACATTGCATCAACAAGTTTACGGAGAAAAACATTCCTGCTGACAATTTCACCAACCTTTACAGAGATCACATTGGCATGAAAATCCTGCGGGTTTCCTATGCCATAGAGACAGGAGACCGAAGAAACAACAACAACATCCCTCCTGCCCGAAAGCAATGCGGAGGTTGTACTCAAACGGAGTTTCTCGATCTCCTTGTTGATTGACAGATCCTTTTCAATAAAGGTATCAGTCACAGGAAGGTAGGCTTCAGGCTGGTAATAGTCGTAATAAGAGACAAAATATTCAACAGCATTCTCCGGAAAAAATTGCTTCATCTCGCCGTAAAGCTGTGCCGCCAGCGTTTTATTATGACTCAAGATCAACGTTGGCTTCTGTACCCGTTCAATCACATTGGCCATCGTAAAAGTTTTACCCGAGCCTGTCACGCCAAGCAATGTCTGGTACGGAATACCGGTACTAATCCCTTCAACAAGCTGATTGATTGCCTCTGGCTGATCTCCTGTTGGCAGATAATCTGATACTATTTTAAAATCCATATTCACATGATGATTATCGATGGACGAAATTAATCATAAAAAGAGGCTATTATCCATTATTTGGGTACAATCAATCATTCAAATCTCTCCCTCACACAGTCTCTCCCTCACAATTCCCGTCCGGTGGTCACCTCATAAAAGTGGGTAACATCCACACACATCATTCCGGCCCGTTTAGCTGCCTGGATTCCGAGCTCTCCATCTTCATACACTTCGCAATATTGGGGAGGCACGCCAATGAGTTCCGCAGCCTTTAAAAAGGTATCGGGAAAGGGTTTGTGATTAACCACATCCTCAGCGGCAACCACATGTTCAAAACAGTCCTTAACGCCTGCAATTTCCAGCGTCTTCCAGGCCAGATACTGTGATCCGCCGGTCCCACATGCCATGGGAAGTTTCCCCTTATTTTCCCTGATTAGTTTTACCACAGGCCAGATAGGCATAGCCTTATGCATATTTTGCTCATATCGTTCCTCTTTACGAAGCGTGAATGCCATCTCATCAAAATCGGCATTGAATTTCTTTTTCAGATACTGACTGGTTTGAAATGCGGGAACACCTGTAACTTCCACAAAGAGTTCAGGGGTAAAATCAATGCCCTGTTCGGCCGCAGTCTGCCGCCATGCAATAAAATGGACGGGCATCGTATCACAAATCGTTCCGTCGATATCGAAGATCAGCCCCCTGGCAAGGGGATTGGGTGTTAAAGTTTCTTCCATGAATTACAATAAATTTTGTTCCCAAAAATAAGGATATAAAAGTTTAGTTTAGTTTTATCAAATTGTTAAGAAGAAATTCGCTAATTTGCATTCAATTAATAAATGTTAAAGAATGAACAGTGCCCAGTTATATCTTCCGACCCTGCTCCCTCAATGGGGTATTTTTGCAGGAGTCGTCTTACTTACCGTTGGTTATGTCGAAAAAAAAATCATCTGGACACAACTCGGATGGATCACGCTGATTATAACAGGCATGACAGCACTCTGGTTTAATCTTTTTGGAGAATTTAATGCATTTGCAGCAAGTGAAGGGGCAGATGCTCCTGTCTCACATCTTATCGCAACAGGATGGAAGAGTGTTGCCGGAGGAGTTCTCGCCGCCATTTCATTGCTTATGTTACAGCTTAAAAAAAAGCGGTATCCACTGCTCGCAATCCTTACACTGGTCTATTTTATTTTGATTTTCTTTCTCTACTCCCAGGTATCTGACCCTGCAGCGAAGGGAGATAAAATAAATCCCCAGACCCAACAGAAACAATAAAAACATTAACATTCAGCAAATCAATATTATGGATAATACAGCCTCAATCTGGGAACTGCTAAAAATAATTCTCCCTGCACTCATTGTTTTTTTTACCGCCTACTTCCTTTTCAGGGATATGCTTGAGAACAGTCAGAAAAAGCGTGAGTTCGAATTTCGCTTAAAAAGCAGCCAAAGGGTTACCCCGGTCAGGTTGCAGGCCTACGAACGGCTTGCGTTACTGCTTGAGCGAATTTCTCCACAGTCGCTGCTGGTGCGGATTTCTCCGCACGAACTCACTGCGGCAGATTACCACCAGCAACTGCTTTCACATATCCGGCAGGAATTTGAGCACAATTTTTCGCAGCAGATCTATGTCTCTCCGATGCTCTGGGAGACCATTCGCGGCGCCAGGGAAAACCTGATCGGGATTATCAACAAATCGGCTGAAGAGATTGACAATAAAGCTCCTGCTCTTGCGTTAAGCAAAAGAATCATTGAAAATTATATTGAAGAGGTTAACCAGCCTGTTGTTACTGCAATGAATGAATTGAAAAAGGAGGTAGGGAAGCTGTTTTAGTCAATCAGGCAATAATCGTTTTCCTTCGGGCATAAGTTGCCGTCAATGGGGCAATATCCTTCAAATTTATTATTACAAAATCATCTGGTTACCTGTTAAAAGATAAGCCACTATCTAAGTCCGGTTTCCACATGGATTGAGGATCGGACTTAGGCAGAGGCTTATCAGAATAACTCCTACCCTATCAATAATTTAGACCTTCAGAACTACATATCGATCTTTTTAAATTTGGGTACCAGTAAATGCATCACACCCCAGGCGATCAGGTATGCCAGGGCACAGAAAGCAAACACCATGGTATAGGCAGTGGTCATATGATGCTGAACGATAGGATACTCAATTGCCTTCAGCAATTTAAATGAAACAGGATCGATGGCCTGAAGCTGCTGTGCAACTTCTGACGGTAGTCCTCCCAGCTCAACTTTATCGATATTGATAAGATCACCATGTTTGTTGGTCAGCTGAAGCGACCTGATTTTATCCACATAATCACCCAGATGGGCAGCCTTCGCTTCCACCCAGGTTTTGGCAATACCTGCATGACGGTAACCATCAAAGAGCCAACCGGCAGATTTATTGACAACAATACCTCCGATACCTCCTGCCATTCCTCCAATTCCGGTTACACTTGCAACCGCTTTATTTGGAAACATATCCGAAACGGTTGTGAAAATATTGGCGGACCAAGCCTGATGTGCGGCTGTCCCAATGCCAATGATAAGTACCGGCGCCCAGTAACTGTAGGTGCCAAAATATTGGGCAGTTAAAACTGCCAGCGGGAAAAGGGCAATGGTCAGCATCGCTTTCATACGCCCTTCATAAGGCTCATATCCTTTGTTGATAAAATACATTGGAAACCAGCCCCCACCGATACTTCCGATGGATGACAACATATAAAGAACTGCCAGCGGAACGGCAACATCCATACCTGTCATCCCATACTGGGCTTTTAGATAAGCGGGTAACCAGAACAGGAAAAACCACCACACGCCATCAGTCATAAATTTGCCAAAGCTGAATGCCCAGGTCTGCCGGTATTTCAGAAGCTGGAACCACGAAATTTTTGCACCGTCTTTTTCAATATCCGTTTTAGTTTCCTGTGCAGTATCAGAATTGATATAAGCCATTTCAGCCGCCTTCACCCTTTTACTGCGCATCGGCACTTCATATAACCAGAACCAGAAGATCAGCCATAAAAATCCAATACCCCCAATAATGATAAAGGCCCATTCCCATCCCAGATGATCAGCAATCCAGGGAACTGTCATAGGTGCCAGGATGGCGCCAACGTTCGATCCGGAATTGAAGATTCCCGTGGCCAGCGCCCGCTCCTTTTTAGGGAACCATTCGGCAGTAGTTTTGATAGCAGCCGGAAAATTACCTGCCTCTCCAAATCCCAATACCCCACGGGCAATCATAAATCCACCCGTACTTTTTGCAAGCGCATGAACCATTGCTCCGATTGACCAAACCACCAGTGATAGTGCATAACCCAGCTTTGTGCCAAGCCAGTCAATCAGTCTTCCGGCAAAGAGCATCGAAATGGCATAAACGAATTGGAAGACCGAAACGATATTGGCATAATCTGAATCGCTCCAGTTGAATTGAACTTCCAGGCGGTCCTTCAGAAGACTTAGTACCTGCCTGTCGAGATAGTTTACAGTTGTGGCAAAAAATACAAGGGCGCATATCGTCCACCTGTATTTCCCAATAGTCTGGTTAATTTGGCTCATTAATTGGTGTTTATTAAGATTATAAAATTATGTTCTGAGTTTTTTTATGATGGCGAGCGCATCACTGCACTTGACGGTAATATATTGATAATTACCTGATTCGATAACCTCTTTGGGGAAAAGCTGTGATCCCATACCCACACAATGTACACCAGCCTTGATCCATCCCTTCAGGTTGGCTTCATCAGGTGAAACCCCTCCTGTCGGCATGATGCTTGCCCAAGGCATCGGTCCTCTCACACCAGAGACAAAATCGGGACCTCCGACCGACGAGCCCGGAAAGATCTTGACAACTTCGGCGCCCAGTTCATGCGCCCTGTTGATCTCTGTCACCGAACCACAGCCTGGACTCCACCCAATCTTCCGTTGGTTGCACACTTTGGCTGTACCTTCATCGATAAGAGGGGAGACAATAAAATTCGTTCCTAACTGAATATACATTGCAGCCGTTCCCTGGTCAATCACGGAACCAACTCCCATGATCATTTCAGGACACTCTTTGATCGCCCATTTGTTGATCTCCTTGAAAACTTCATGGGCAAAATCACCCCTGTTCGTAAATTCAAAAACCCTGATTCCGCCATCATAACAGGCTTTAACTACTTTTTTGCAAACTTCAGCATCCTTGTGATAGAACACCGGTACAATTCCGGTCTCCTTCATTTTTAATGCAACTTCAATCCTTGTAAATCGTGCCATATAAAAGTATGTAAAGGCAGTGTTGGATGTCTGCCCGATTGGTTACTCTGAAAATATTATCGTGCTACCCGTCCCGAGGCATCTCCTCCCATGAGTTTGATCACCTCATCGACGGTAACCAGGTTGTAATCCCCATAAATGGTATGCTTCAGACAGGATGCGGCGACTGCGAAATTCAACGCTTTCTGATCGTTACCCGGCCAGGTAATTAATCCGTAAATCAGTCCTCCCATGAATGAATCGCCACCGCCAACGCGATCGACAATATGGGTAATCTGGTACGTAGGCGCCTCATATAGGCTGGCCCCATCCCATA
>JAHEYS010000363.1 GCA_023251475.1 Prolixibacteraceae bacterium | reverse complement strand
TTTATTCATCCAGGGTACCGCCCTTTTGAAAATTTTTTCTTCAGATACCACCCATCCCAAAGCTCCGGAAGGGAAGAACCCAAATTTATTGCCTGTCCCAAACCGTTCGGAGCCTGTATACCCCACATTTATTTCAAATAAATATTTACGGGCAAAATCGTAGGTTCCCCTGCCAACCACCGCTTCATTATAAAACGGAAAGTCGATTTCTTTATCCGATTCCTGACGATTTAACAACGCTAATCCTGTCACATTGTGTTTCCCGAAGGAACGGTCGTAATTTAAAGATACCTCATAATACGTATTTTTATAATACCCGGCCTGCAGTCCGTTACCAGCTACATCCACACTTGGCGGAGGGGTAACATAAACAACATCAGTGGCCCCTTTACGCGACCATGGATTAGCGGATGTACCTATTTTGGTAAAATCTAACCGGTATAACTGAGGTTCAGTCCTGGAAACACCTGTTTTCTGATTCTGATAGTAAGTATTGTAAGATACTTTACCTTTAACAGATAACCCTTTGGTAATGGCAGAAAGTTGCTGATCTAATATAATATCGGTGAAGAGCTTTGTTCCTATCTTCTCGTTGAAACTTTGTCGTTGAAAAGCATCAAGTGGATTTTCCTGATATCCAGTACCCCATACAATCCTTTCGCCTGTTGCATTTGGGTAATCAAGATCGGGAATCTGCTGCAGTACCCAGGCAGGATAAATAGCGGCTTCTTTGGCGGTATTGGCAATACCTAAAGCTGACCAGGTCGTATTTGCATCCACATTATTTCCGTACCTTCGTTGAATATCACCTCCCAGGTTAAAAGACAACAGGGTACTTTTCGTCAGGTTGAAATCAACGTTGATCCTATAATTGTATTTTCGGTTTCTAACTTCCGTATTATAGCCATTAAATTCTGTCCCTCTGAAATAGGAGCCTTCAAAGTTGGTTCCAAGGGAACAAAAGTATTTAAACAAGTTATTTCCCCCTGAAATATTAAAGTTGGAAGTGCTGATCGGAGCATAAGGTTTTACCAGCAGGTCATAAAAGTTAACGTCGGGATATCGGAGGGCATTTAATGGGGTAGAGGGTTTTTGATATTGAATGAGATCTTGTTTCGAAACCAGACTGCTAAACTGCTGGGCATTCATCAATGCAAGGTTTCTGGCTGATACAACAGTGTAGGAATCAATATGTTTTGGCAGCGCTGAGGCACTCGCCATTATGCCATAGGATGAAGAAAATTCTATCTTTGGCTTTCCTGTAAAACCTCGTTTTGTAGTTACAATTAATACCCCGTTAGCCCCTTTGGCACCAAAAACAGCTGTTGCGGATGCATCTTTTAACACCGAGATTGAGTTGATTTCGTTTGGATCAAGCCCGGTAAAATCACGCTCCACGCCATCAACCAAAGTAAGCGGTGCGGAACCATTCCAGCTTGATAAACCCCTGATAATAATTTCGGCATCATTATTGCCAGGCATTCCCCTTTGCTGTATGGTGTTTACACCCAGTAATTTACCTGCAATAGCATTGGTGATATTTGCGTTGCCTGATTGTATTAAAGCCTTGTTTTCGACCTGCGAAATGGCCCCAACAATACTCTCCTTCTTTCGTGTGCCATAACCAACGACAACAACATTATCCATTGCGACAACCTCCTCTTCCAACACCACATTAAAGAAGGTTTTGAGGGTAATTGCAAATTCCTGCGACTTCATTCCGATAAAGGAGACCACAATCGTTTTGCCATCGGCAGGAACAGATAAGCTGAAATTACCATTGTTATCGGTAATTGTACCGATAGTAGTACCTTTCAACACTACACTCGCACCGGGTAAGGTAACCCCTTTCCTGTCTTTTACAGTTCCGGAAATCTCCTTCTTTCCGGACTGTTGTACATTAATTGAAAGTTTTGATTCTGAAGGTAATATCTCTGAAATCGGAGGATTTTTTGTCAGAATAATCTGCTTTTCAACAATTTCGAAGCTAACCGGGATATCGGAAAACAATTCGGCCAGTATCTTATCAACACTTGACTCCTTAACCGAAATGGTAACTTTCTTATCAAGTTTCAACGCCTCATTTTCATAAATGAAAACAAATTCACTTTGAGATTCAATTAATTTCAGAACCTCATCAATGGATACATTTTTAAGATCAAGAGATAACTTAGTTTTTTGGGAGTAGGTTGAAGCACTTAACCCCATCAATCCCAAAAAGAATGCCAGAATAGTTAGCTTCATCACAAAAAATAAATTTCTGACATGACAATAGCTGTCATGTGACATCATCAGTTTAATTTTCATACTTTTGTATTGGTTAAAACGACTAACACTTTTAATCATTATTCAACTGTTTGCCGGTGAATGTTACAGCATTCGCCGGCATTTTTTTAGTTTTGGCTGGCCTTCACTTCATAATTTTTATTGTTTTTTTAGTTAGTAATTGGTTTATTTTATGAAAACATAAGTTCCGTCGGACCTTATGGAATATTTTGATTTAGTTGTTCTGGCAAGAAAATCCAACGTTTCCTCCAACCTTGAGGCCAGAACCAATTTGCCGGATATTATCCTGTGGGACAGTGCATCATCATCAAATACAATTGTTTTGTTGTAATACTTTTCCACCTTTCTGGTGATATTCCCAAATGGCTGGTTATTAAGTTGGAAATATCCATCTTTCCAACTTACATACTCGTTTATATCGACCTTCTGAGTCTTAAACTTCGAGTTACTTCCTGTGTAAAAGCACCCTTCTCCGGGTTTAATTTTAACCAGGTTTTTATTGAAAAAACTATCGTCGAATACTTCAACGCTCCCTTCAACTAAAACGGCTGATGCTGTTTTTTCGTTATCATAGGCCGAGATATTGAAAGAGGTCCCCAGAACTTTCACATTCATGAAACCCGTGTGGACAATAAAGGGTTTTGCAACGTCTTTGGTCACTTCAAAATAGGCTTCCCCCTTCAGGTATACTTCCCGCTTTCCGGAGCCAAATTTTGCCGGGAAGACCAATTTACTACCGGAGTTTAGTTGTATAACAGTACCATCACTCAGCATCAAACCATGTCTGTGACCAAAGGGTACAACTATTTGATTATATGTGACTTCTGCATCTGTCTTGCTGTTGGCAACTTTTTCGCTCTGATGATTCTTATTCTGAATGACGATTTCTTTTCCATCAGATTCATATTTGATGTAGGAATTGTTTGAATTTAGCAAATGCTCGGTTCCATCTGAAATAATTATCCGGGCTTCATCACTTACCTCAACCCTTTTATCGGCAAAATTCCGGATTGATTTATCAGATGTGTACCTGTAGCAATAAATGGTAACCGATAGCAATAATGCAACTGAAGCAGCAATGCGCCAAACAGCATTCAGATGAAACATCCGCTCCGGTTTTCCTGCTTGTACTTTATTCAATATATTGTCCCACATCACCGGGATTTCTTCCTCATCAACGGGCATTTGTTCCAACTGGTAACGTCTGACAAGTTGTGCTGCCAAACGGATAGATTCCTCCCTTTCACGATTCTCCAGGCACAATTGATTGATCAGTTGATCAGCCTGAATGGTATTTCCCTTTAATAGCTTTATGAATTCTTCGTTCTGAAGAAGGGACTCAAAATCAATATTATTCTTTTCCTTCATATTTGATAATACTGAGAATTAAGACATTTATAGACATGAAAAAGCACATTTTTTGTGTTTTTTCATAAATACTTCAGACAAATTCCTTTTAACAGGATTTGGATTGTATTTGGCAGGCGTGCAATAGCTTGAATATCAGTTTGTTTGAGTAGTTTAATGATGGATTGAATTGGAGATCAGGTTTGCTTTTGCTGAATAGGGTGGCCAAATTCAAGAATTATCTGGTCATTTAAGTGGGTAAGGACTTTACAGGGTCGCTTCGGAGTATCCGCACCAGTTTTCAATTCCCGGGTAATAAAGTTTTTCATCTGCCCGAGGGTGCGATAAATCAGTGTTCGTGTGGAGGGGACACTAATCCCCAGAACCTCTGCTATTTGTTCATAGGTTAACCCTTCAGCGTACTTTAAATACATTGCCTCTTTTTGATGTGCTGATAACTGTTCCAGGGCTAACGTGAGTTGGTTATTTCTGATCATTTCTTCCTCAATACCGATAAACTGATGCTCCGCGTCAGTTTCAAAATAGCTGTTTGGACTGAAAAAGAGATTGTCAAATTTTCTGCTGCTGTTGTTCCGTTTGATCCCATCAATCAGTTCGTTTCTAAGCAGTCGGTATACCAATCCTTTCACATTACTTTCAGAATTCAATCTGCATCGTTTTTGGATCAGCCTGATAAATACTTCCTGGATGGAATCTTTTACAAGCTCTTTATCCCGACAGATTTTCATTCCATAGGAAAATAACCTCCTTGCATTATGCAAAAAAAGAAGTGACAGAGCATCCAGATCACCGTCAATAAAATCATGCCAGTATGTTTTTTCCTCAGAATCTGTCATTTGAAGATTTATTGTGTTGGTGGCCGATAGATTTCAAAGGCTTCAACAGGTACCGGACCATTGCCGTTCGGGATAAGTTCCAGGGTATGGGGACCATTTTTAAGACCTTGAACTAAGGTCGTTTTATACATCTTTGCCTTGTCGGCAGTAACAGGAGCAGAATAGGTGCTTTGAAACAGCGGCACTACCGACCAGTTTACTTCGAATCCTACGGGGGTCATCACTTTAAACCCTTTTTTAATATCTGCAAACATATAATCTGAAGCGTCAATGACCACGCGACCTGATTTGGATACAAATGGTTGATCAGACCTTCCCGATCCATCGATCCCTGTTAGGGAACCCTTAACCGTGAAAAACCAAACGGTGGAGTCGGAATTTATTTTATCGATTTTCAGGAGCCATTTTTCGGGAAGCAACGGACTTTGATGACTGATTCGTTTGATTGCCGGGAACCAGGTTCCGGGGCCATGGCCTGGCCGGGTAATGGTGTAAGGCAAATTTTTATCAGCATCGGCTTTCCCGTCAATGATAATATGCGCAGTTCCTCCATTTTTGCCATTTTGCAGTTGACCGGCAATGACATCCACCCTGTTTCCGTAAAAGGTAAGTTTCAATGCACTTTGTTTCGCAACCCCTGTCGGAACCCCATCGGTGATATTCCACGGTTGCCCCTTAAATGTGAGCGGGTTGTCGGGATTATTGTCATAGGCACTTGTTGTAAAACAGGTCTGAATCCTATTTTGCCATTCTCCGGGAAATAAAGGATTGTATCGTAAGTGTCGGCCTACCAGGTGAGCGAGTAACCAGTTGCCGTTCCTGTTTGGATGGGTGCCATCGCGGAGCAGATCAGCAGTCCTGAGCTGATTATCCGACAGGTATTTCATCCATTCGGAAGAAATATCGGCAAGCTCACAGTTGTACTTGTTGGCGATATAGCGCAGGTATTGATAGGAAGAGGGAATGTATTCAGTCTGGGTACCGCTCAGGTGATGGTTCATCAGTAGAATGTCGGAAGTAGTATACCGCCGGACATTGGTGAAAAACTGCTCCAGCTCTCCATGCTGTTCTCCGCCGTAGACATGAAAAATAATCAGGTCCGCACAGGCTGTATAAACATCGTGGACGGCAGTACGGATAAGCCGGTCCCCGCCAAATCCGCCGATTGACCTGTTTTCGAGTGAAATATCTGCGAAGGGAAATTTTTCTTTCAGGTAAGCGGACATTTGTTCTGTAAAAATCTGACTGCCCGAAATCGATTGTCCGTATATCAGAATCTTTACCGGCCAGCGCCGTTCAGGACAACTTGTGGCAAGTAAAGTTGCAGAGCGAATCAAACGTGCGCCAAAAAGTGTTTCATCTGTGGCTGGCGCGGGTATTGGATTTGTCGGACGCGGAGGATGGGTCAGCTCATACTTTTTCAGGGCATTCAGTTCTGCATTTTCCTGTGAAAAAGGATTTTCCTGCGCCTGGATAACCTGTGCTGCGATTAGCAGTACCAGAATCGTTAAGTACTTCATTGATTTTATTTTAAGTTGTTGTCCTGCAATCTTCATTGCCGCCAGTTAATTTAAATTTTTCACGAACATGGTATATCCTCTTGTTTTTGATTACCCCTTAAACCAGGCTTCCAGTAGTCGGCCAATAATCTGACAACCCCGGCCGTTGGCATGAACAGCATCACCTTTGAACCAGCCGTAAGTCTTGCCGCTATTTTGAAT
>JAHEYS010000362.1 GCA_023251475.1 Prolixibacteraceae bacterium | reverse complement strand
CATGAGCTTTTTTGTAGCTTTGAAATTTATTTTTTGAACTCCTCCGAATGATTTGAAAATTATTATTCCTTTTCTCCATATTTTTTATCGGATAATTTATATCCTTAGGGCTGATCTTGGCCCTTGAAATGGATCTTAAATCCTGGATTTTCGTTATTTTAAAAAATACAGTGATATGAAAATTAAAAATACCCTTTTCTGGAATGTCGATACGCAGGAAGATTTTATCAATCCCGCAGGGAAACTTTATTCAAAAGGGGCAGAGGAGATCCGCCCGATCCTGAAGGAGGTCACCGACTATGCAAAAACCCTTGGAATCAGGGTGGTTAATACCTGCGATTACCATTATATCAATTCTATGGAAATCTCCGATACCCCTGATTATATCACAAAGTTTCCACCCCATTGCATGGCCGGAACTCCCGGCGCCGATTATATCCCTGAAACTTCTCCCGAATTTCCAACGTTGATTGATTGGGAACATGAACTGGCAATTCTGGACGAATTGAATGATCCGGAACGTTTCCGGAACATTGTGTTAAGAAAAGATGCTTTCGATGTTTTTACGGGAAATCCATATACTGAAAAGATATTGCAGATCCTTCATCCGGACCAGGTGTTTGTCTACGGAGTATATACCAATGTTTGTGTCGATAAAGCGGTGATGGGTTTATCGAAACTAGGGTTTAAAGTTTATGTTTTAGAAGATGCCATCAAGGAATTGCCCAATTTGCCACTTCCGTTCGCGGATTGGAAAGCGGCAGGCGTTGAAAGAATCTACTTTTCCGAGATCGGAAAATATTTATAGGTATTGCTGGTCCGGCATCCGACCAAGTTTAATAATCATTTGATACATCAGTAAGTACCTCATAACCGGTCTCAGTAACCAGTACGGTGTGTTCAAACTGGGCGGAGAGCTTTTTGTCGACCGTTCTCGCGGTCCAGCCATCCGATTCGTCCACTTTTACACGGGGTTTACCCTCATTGATCATCGGTTCGATGGTGAATATCATTCCAGGTCTCATTTTTGGCCCACTGTTTTTTCGTGCTGCATGATCAATCTGAGGTTCCTCATGGAATTCCAATCCCACACCATGCCCGCAATATTCGTAGACAACCGTGTAACCTTGTGCAATCGCATAACGGGAAATCGCGTAACCAATATTGCCAATATAGTTTCCCGGTCTTACCTGCTGAATGCCCAGGTGGAGGCAATGACGGGTTGTATCGACCAGCTTTATTGCAGTTTCAGATGGCTGACCTACCAGGTACATTTTACTGGTATCGCCAAAGAAGCCATTCAGGATGGTGGTGACGTCAATATTTAGAATGTCTCCGTTTTTTAATATCACATTCTCTGCCGGAATTCCGTGACAAATTACATCATTCAATGATATGCAACACGATTTGGGAAATCCGTTGTAATTCATGGTAGCCGGGATTGCTCCATGCTCCACGATATAATTATGAATCAGCTGATCCAGGTATGCGGTGCTGACACCTTCCCTGACATATTCAGAGATATAGCGTAATACTTCTCCCGCCAGTTTTGAACTTTTCCTGATACCTTCGATCTGTTCCCCGGTTTTAATAATTATATTCATAGATTCTTTCAAATTGTTGTAAAAATTAATAGCCATACAACCAGTCCTTATAACGCTCATCCCCCTGGTTTTGTTTATAACCGTTCGGGGGATCAGCCCTGTAACCACGAAAGGATTTTGGCTGTTTTTTCCTGTGTTGGCATGTAACCATCCAGCCACCTTATGTCAAATCCTTCCCGTTCCATCTTTCTGAACCAGGTCATCTGACGCTTGGCAAACTGGTGAATTGCGGTGTTGAGGCCTGCAAGTAACTCATCATAAGTTATCCGGCCCGTAATATAAAGGGTGATGTACTTATATTCCAGTCCGTAATAGGTCAGATCGTCAGGCTTTAAGCCTTTGTTCAACAGTTTTTGAACTTCGTCGATCATCCCGTCATCAAGACGTTGTTTCAGTCTTTGGGTAATCCTTCGCCTGCGGGAATCGCGGTCATATTTGACCCCCACGATCAGGCTGTTGATAGTTGGAAAAGAGAGATCTGTCTCGGGATGAAGCAAGCAAAACTCTTCAATCTCGATGGCCCGGATTGCCCTTTTCTTATTTTCAGTATCGCTTGTGTTGTTGATTGATTTATATTGTTTTAATAGTTCTGTCAACTCATCAAGCGACAAAAGCTGGAGTTCAGACCTCCGTTCTTCATTTACCGGAACCTGAATCAGGCGGTAACCTTTGAGCACTGCTTCAAGATACATTCCGCTTCCGCCGCACATGACAGGGAAAGCCCCCCGCTCCCGAATGGCCTGATAAACCCTTAGAAAATCGCGCTGAAACTCAAAAACATTGTACTGATAACCGGCATCTGCAATGTCAATCAGATGATAGGGAACATCGGTACCACCTATCCTGTACTCCCCGAGGTCCTTCCCGGTTCCGAGATCCATTTCGCGGTACACCTGCCGCGAATCAGCCGAAATGACCTCTCCGCCTAGCTGCCACGCAAGATTGACCGCAACTTCAGTTTTACCCGAAGCAGTCGGTCCAAGTATCGTTACCATGTCAAATTTCGATCCGGTCATAACAGGTTTAAATTGTTTAGCAAAATAGTTTATTTTTGGATACCAGAAAGAAATTTAAGGAATTTCAACCTAATTTTTAAAGATTTGTTCTTAATGTGAATACAATAATATCATTTCCAGACCTGGATGTTACATGATTCTTTTTCTTTTGTGCAAATCAATAACGTTGTTGCAGATTCATTGACGGATTTGTTAATTTTGTATTTTGCATATCCGGAATTTAAATATGACACTTCAGCAACATATCAATATTAAAAATAAGCGGGCAAGTTTCGATTATGAGTTTATCGATAAGTATGTAGCTGGCCTGGTATTGCTAGGCACAGAGATAAAATCGATCAGATTGGGTAAAGTAAGTATGAATGATGCTTACTGTCATTTTATTGCAGGGGAGCTCTATATTAAAAATCTGAGTATTTCGGAATACGATTTTGGCAACCTTAACAACCATGAAGTTCGCCGCGAGCGAAAACTCCTGATGAGCCGACGGGAACTCAATAAACTGGAACGGAAATTAAAGGAGTCGGGACTGACCATTGTTCCTGTCCGGTTATTTTTGAATGATAAGGGATTAGCAAAACTGGAGGTGGCACTGGCACGCGGTAAGGCCAACTATGACAAGCGTCAAAGCCTTAAATCCAAAGATGCCGAGCGGGAGATGGACCGTGTGAGGAAGTAATATGTCAGGATACATAATTATTTCGGTTCCAGGAATTGTTTGACACATCCCAAAAGAATCCCGCGAGGGATTTGATATGGGAGGAAACAGGATTATGGTAAGATGTTCCGTCCCGGCTGGGACGGGATAAATTTAAAACAATCCCCTAGATGTAAAAATTCGTATCCAGCGATCCTTGTTATTTTACCCCCATAAAAAACCTGTTCCAGCGGATTTTGGAGAGGAAATTTTTGTTCTGATCCAATGATAGCCAGACAAAAGCTGCTTTTCCCACAACATGATCTTCGGGTACAAATCCCCAGTACCGTGAATCTGCTGAGTTGTAGCGGTTATCACCCATCATCCAGAAATAGTCCATTTTAAAAGTATAGGTTGTTGCCGGCGATCCGTTAATGTGGATCGCATCCCCTTTTACCTGTAAATCATTCTCTTCATAAACATCTATAATGCGTCTGTAGAGTGGCAGATTTGCTAAGGTGAGACTGATCGTGACCCCTTTTTTCGGAATCCATAACGGACCGAAATTATCCACGTTCCATTTAAATTTCGGATCCCGGGGAAATAAAGCCGGATCACTTTTATCTGCTGGCAGGATAAATCTTTCCTTGGCCTGGATGAATTTTAAACCCTCCATTTTTTCGGATTGATCACCTGTAAGTGAAAGCAGGTATTGGGAACCCGATCCTTCAATTTCGGAACGGGAGATATCGAGGTTTTCCAGAATTTTGTCGTTAATGGCTGTTCCATTGGTTGTAACCAGGTATTTGTATTGTATGCCGGGAATCGTCTTCTGAGACTTCCCATTTACATAAACCTGACCGTTTTTAATGATGAGGGAATCTCCTGCAACAGCAATGCACCGTTTGATATAGTTTTCGCGCTTGTCAACCGGACGGTAAATAATCTCACCAAATGTTCTTTTATCACTCCAAACCCGCTCCCTTCCATACAGCCGGACTAATTCGTAATAACTGCTGGTCTGCTGAAGGTTGACAGAAACCGTATCACCTTCCGGAAAATTGAAGACCACAACATCATCATTTTTTACCTTTCCAATTCCGGCAATCCTTCGGTAGGGATAATGAATAATGGTTGAAAATGACGGGACAGTCTCCGATAACGGCATCGTATGATGGACAAATGGCAATGATATTGGTGTATTGGGCATTTTGGGCCCGTAAGCAGTTTTACTGACAAACAGGTAATCTCCAACCATCATTGATTTCTCCATCGAGGAGGTTGGGATCGTGTAGGCTTCAATGAAGAAAAGCTTAATAAAAGTGGCTGCGATTACTGCAAAGATAAGTGCATCAATCCACTCAACTATTTTTGTTTGTTTTCCTTCGGGCGGGTTTCTCTTTTTCCAGAAAGCCCAGTGTACCCGCCTGGTAATATAACTGTCAAAAATAATTACCAGTCCGGTCAGCCACCAGAAATTGGATACCCAAATTACCCATATCAGGTAAAGGCTACCAACAACAGAAAACTTAAACCATTTGTTATTGAGGAAATTATCCATATTTTACTCTTTTTTGTCGGCTTTGTTTTTCTCAGGATTTGAAATGAGAATCCTGATCTCAGTGAGGTCGCCCGTTATTTTTTTATTCTCCTCGTCGATATTAAGATTCACCGCATCGATCATCGATTTGGAAAAAGCCATGAAGGTAAAGCCATCGCGCCCAGAGAAGTCATCAAATATCCGGTACGATTTGCTTTGTGCTGATAATGTAATTGTTAATGCAACTAATACAGCCAAAAGCGTGAATTTATTCCATGTGTTCATTTTTTCGATTTTTTAGGGGTTTCTGCCATGGGCTGTTTTTTTTGTGCAAGTTCCAGCCCTTCAGATTTCATTGTCCAGTATTTCCCGCCCATATCACCATCCCACATATCGGATGTATTTTTGATATCGTTTATAATCTTCACCATATCATTGTTTAAGAAGACAGTTTTATTTTCAGGTACCTTTAAAGTGATTTCAACCTCCTGCTTATGCCATACTGATTTATCCGGCATTATAAACCAGGGCTGAAAAGTGAGCAGCGAATCCTGTTGTGTGAATTTGTAGTTGACCTCCCGTGCATTGTATTGTGCTTTGTCAAGGTCGCTACCCCTGGCTTTCGACCTGATTACGAGGCTGAAATCGTTCGTTTCACTCCTTACAATATCCAATTTAGGCTCATTGAGCAGGAACTGTTTCCCATCTATCGAAGCTAACCTCAGACCGTCGAAATTGATGTTCGAATCAAGGTAGTCGCTGAATTCATCTGTTCCCAGTTTCAGGTAAAGGGTATCCGATTTTGTAGTTATCGGTTCCTGTTTTGTCGTTGTTGATACACTTTTAAAATCACTTAATCCGTGCACCAGCGAGAAGATCAACAAAATAATTCCAATCACCCAGAGCGCCAGAAATGAAAGCCCGACTGTACCGTTACTCGATTTGAACCTGAAAATCAGCTTTGTTCCCAAATAGGCGAGTACCAACAATGGGATTCCGATCGTTAATCCGATTCCGACCCAGAACCAGAACAGGGTGCTGCCGCTCACAAATAAATCGAGATAATGGGGTAATCCGCTGCTAAATGGGGATATTCCAAGGAATTCGTTGGTGATAAAAAGTGAAGTGATAAGCGCTATAATCGAAAATATACCCACTGCAACCAATACCACGCCAAAAATTACCACAAAGATTTTTAGAATGGCACCCAGAACCGATACCACAACATTACCTGCCGCATCCATCCGTTCACGCCCCTTGTTATTTGACCTGAATTTCTCATAATTCTCTTTTACATCCTGAAATTCTTCCTTGAAATTCTTTGAGATATTGCTGATATTCACCTCTTCGCCCCTCATTTCGAGCCTTTGGGCAGTATTGGTCGCTTTAGGTACGACGATCCATAGTATCAGATAAATGATCAGGCTGGA
>JAHEYS010000361.1 GCA_023251475.1 Prolixibacteraceae bacterium | reverse complement strand
TGCCTGAACCTATTCTCCCAATATTCATTCAGTTCCTGATCAGGATTGTAAATCCAGTGAATAAACTTTTCGTTTTCAAAATATTTTAAAAAATTATCCATCTTGAGCGTACTTTCCTATATGGTCGGAATAAGGTCAAAATATGGACACTTTTTTAATGGTTTTTTCGTAAAACTGAAAATAAGATTAAAAACGATTCATTGTCAAGTGTTTGCCGCAGTGACAACAGGGCCCTGTAAAGCTGTTTCCGGGCGGATTCAACCGTTATATTCATTAACCGGGCAATCTCGGTGTATTCAAGTTCTTCTTCAAACCTGAGGTAAATGATCTCCTTTTGTTTAGCTGACAGGGAGACAATGGCTTTTTGCAGGCGCAGGTGCTTCTCCTCCGAAATTTCCCTGGTGATCATTTGCTCCTGAAAACCATATTCTATCGTAAATTCGGTATGATGATGATCATCGGTTACATTATCATCATAAACGCGGTTTTGAAGAATTTTTTTTAGGATCGCATTTTTCAGGGAAATAAAAAGATATCCTTTTAAATTACCGATCGGGATATGGTTTTTAAGCCGTTTCTGGTACAAGTCCATGAATATTTCCTGAACTGCATCGTGTATCAGTTCGCGGTCGGCGGTAAGATTTTTTCCATAGCTAAGCAACGTATTAATGAATGCATAATATACAGCGCTAAAAGCTTTATCGTCACCGTCAAGAAACGAATTCCACAAAACTTCAGTATTGCTGTGATTATTAGCGGCCATGTTTATGGTAAAAACTTACTATCTGCAAATGTATTTAAATTTATAGAAGGGGAAAATTATCTTTTATAGAAACGAAGCCATTTTGCCCTGTTTACTACTAAATGTTAGGCTAAACAGATCGGTGACCTACTGGTTGACACTTTTAATGCTCCATTGATAGATAATGTGTACCAGACTTACTGAAGTTTGTTAAATGACAGTTTAGGTTGCCTGATAGTTTGGAAATGGCAGAATACCTGCCAAATAATGGATGTTGCCAAAAGATGCGCTGTAACAAAAATACATATAAATGCAATAATTCTACATGGAGTGCCTCAAGAATGAACATAGCTTTACAGGGAAAAAAATATAATAAAAATCACTATGAACTTAACCAAAAAGCGGATATTCAGTCTGGTTTTCCTGGCTGTTTCATGTTTGGCAAATTTGCAATCTGGTTTGGCCGAAACTGCAATTGGATCCAAACCACCCATCCCTGTCCCATTCACACTTAAGGAGGCGGGTTATGTAACTTTGGTTATCGAGAATCCGGGTGGTATCCGGGTGAGGAACCTGATTTCGGAATCGTGGTTTCCGGCGGGCGCCGATACGGCCTGGTGGGATGGGCTTGATGATTTGGGACGCGATGTGGATGCAGCCGACCATGGTGTTTACCATATACCTGCCAGGTTTATCAATCCCGGAGCATACCGCGTACGGGGACTGGTTCGTGGTGAAATTAAGCCGAAATTCGAGTTTTCTCCCTATACCACCGGCAATCCTCCCTGGAGTACTGCCGATCATACGGGTGGATGGCTTGCCAATCATACCCCTCCGATGGCTGCAGTGTTTGTCCCTGGAGCTCAGTCTCCGAACGGACAACCGGCCGTTATATTGGGTTGTTATGTAACCGAAGGTCCCGATGGGTTGGCCTGGGTCGACCTGGATGGTAAAAAGTTCGGGGGTAAAAAGTGGATTGGCGGTAACTGGACAGCAGCGCCTTACCTGGCCAGAGATGCCGGTACAAAAGCTGTTCCCGGATATAACGCCTATGTTGCATCGGTATGGGAAACCGGGAAGCAGTCGGGCATTTTGGAATTGCGGGTTACAGCCTTAACAAGCGGGAAAGATAAACCTGTTATCGTCCATATCATAGGCCCGATGGGTCCTAAAATCGACGATTCTGCCCGTGCAGCTGAAATCGGAGGATTAGCCGTTTTTGACGGGGTTGTGGTTGTAAGCCTCCCGCTGAAAAATCAGCTGATTTTCATCGATGCCGGAAAGGGAACGGTCATTGGAACCACTTCGCTGGATTTGCCGGCAGGATTGGCTTTTGATGCCAGCGGACGACTCCTGGCGGTTTCAGGGAAAAAGCTGGTTCGCTATAGCTCAATTCAAAATCCTCAATCACTTTCGGTACCCAAAACGGTGATATCCGACTTATCTGCTCCGGCTGCGATCGCTTTGGATGACCATGGAAACCTCTATGTCAGTGACCGTGGTACCAGTAATCAGGTTAAAGTCTTTACCGCTGAAGGGAAATTTCTTCGGGCCATCGGACATCCGGGCATTCCCAAAGCTGGTCCCTATGATCCGCTGCATATGAATAATCCTACAGGTCTTACAATCGATTCAAGGCAACAGCTCTGGGTGGCCGAACAGGATTATCTCCCCAAACGGGTAAGTGTCTGGTCATTGGACGGGAAACTGATCAATGCGTTTTATGGTCCCGGGAAATACGGGGGGGGCGGGACACTCGACCCAACGGACAAAACAAAATTTTACTATTCGGATGAAGGTCGCGGAGCGATGGCTTTTAAACTCGATTGGGATAAGGGAACTTCAGAGGTGACCAGTGTTTATTACCGGCCGATGCCCGGTGATCTGAAAATGGCATTCCGGAGTGCCGGCCCCGAGACTCCGTTGTATTACAAGGGACACCGTTACTTTACAAATAGTTATAACAGCAGTCCGACAAGCGGCCATTCGACAGCGTTTTTGTTTATTGAACGGAATGGAATCGCTTCACCTGTGGCGGCGATGGGGCAGGCATCGATGTGGGAGCTCCTTAAATCGGATGAGTTTAAATCACACTGGCCGGAAGGGGTTGATCTGAACATTCAAAAACCAACCTCTCAGTCCTTTTTTATCTGGACGGATCAAAACGGAGATTCCCAGGTTCAAACGGAAGAGGTTACTTTTCTTAAAGGCTCGGCAGGAGGAGTAACTGTGATGCCCGATTTGTCATTCTGTATCGCCAGACTGGATGATAAGGCAATGCAGTTTAAACCGGTTCGGGTGAATGATGCAGGAGTGCCTCAGTATGATCTGAGCAAAGGGGTGGTGCTGGCTGAAGGGGTACTTCCTCCCGCCTCCTCAGGTGGTAACCAGGCCCTTGTTACACCCGATGGGTGGAGCGTAATCACGCTGGGGATTAAACCTTTCTCACCCTATTCACTGAGTGGCGCCAAAAATGGTGTTCCAATGTGGAGTTATCCAAATCTTTGGCCGGGTTTGCATGCATCTCATAAAGCGCCAAAACCCGATCACCGGGGTGAACTGATCGGGCCAACCCGCCTTCTGGGTGGATTTATGGAGGCTAAAGGTTCTGATGTTGGAAAACTTTGGGCCATAAACGGTAATCATGGAAATGTCTTTTTATTTACCAGTGATGGTTTATTTGTCGCCACCTTGTTTGAAGATATGCGGCTAGGAAATCGTTGGATCATGCCAACGGTCAGCAGGGGGATGAGCCTCGATGGAATTACCCTCAATGATGAAAATTTCTGGCCGACCATCACCCAGATGACAGATGGGCAAATTTATCTCGTCGACGGAGGCAGAAGCGCCCTTGTTCGTCTTGATGGAATTGAAAATATTCATCGTCTAAAGGATATTTCATTGGCTGTAACTACAGCTGATCTTGAAAAAAGCAGAGCCTTTTTATTACAAACAGAGGCTCTTAGACAGAAAAATTCAGGTAATACTTCTTTGAATGTAGCCATAAAAAGTGTAGCCCCGGTCGTGGACGGAAAACTGGATGATTGGTCAGGGGTTGCATGGGCCGATATTGATAAAAGCGGAGTAAAAGCCTATTTTAATGCCAACTCCAAACCATATGATATTACGGGTGCAATAACGGCATCAGGAGAGCGGTTATACCTGGCTTACCGTACAGGTGATGAGAAACTACTCAAAAATTCGGGTGAGATGCCTGTGGCCCCTTTCAAAACAGGTGGCGCCCTGGACCTGATGATTGGAGTAAATCCGGAGGCAAAGGCTGATCGACAGGAACCGGTACCGGGAGATTTGCGGTTACTGGTCACACAGGTTAACGGAAAACCATGGGCGATGCTTTATCGGGCAGTAGTCAACGGAACACCGGCAAAAGATAAAGTTCCATTCTCGTCTCCCTGGCGGACCATCACTTTTGATAAAGTAGAGGATGTCACCCAACAGATTGAATTTGCAGGAAGTGAAGGAAATTTTGAGCTTTCAGTACCGATGGCACTTCTTGGCCTGAAAGCTAAAGATGGATTGTCGGTCAAAGGCGATATCGGCATTTTAAGGGGCCAGGGCGATCAGACAACGGCGCGTATTTACTGGAGCAATAAAGCTACAGGAATTACTGCAGATGTTCCGTCGGAAGCGATGCTGACTCCTGCTTTATGGGGAACTTTCAAATTTAGTGATGCAAAATAAGGAATCTAACTACCGATGAAAAAAAAATCAGTTTTCTCCACAAGGCGCATTCGCAAGGTTCTGGTATCTGTTGTAATCTGTTGTATATTAAGTAGTCCAGCCGTAACATTGCTGGCCCAGTCACTCCCGTCTCCCATGATAGGGCGGCAGAGTAACAATATTGGTATTCGTGCAGTACCTGCTCCGGGTATGGTTTCGATTGATGGTAATCTGAGCGACTGGGATCTTTCCGGACGAATATGGTCCTTTGCCGATGTGGGTATCCGCGACCGTTATTCCGCAGAAACTGCAGTGATGTGGAGCAAAGAATACCTCTATCTTGCGTTCAAATTCCATGATCCTACACCCCTGATCAATACGATAAATCCTTCATTCGATCCCCAGTCAGGATGGAAGGGGGATGCCATACAGCTGCGATTCATTACTGACTGGCCACTTTGGGTTACCTTATGGAAATATACGACAGAGAACAGGTCAGCGATGCTCCACTCTTTCTGGAAAAACAAGGATGACGATAACTTTGGGCAGGAAAACAGGCTCATGGTTGGCGAACCTGGTTTCACAAAGTTGGGTGAGGGAGTCGAAATGGCTTTCAAAACCGATGCCGATAAGAAAGGTTATACCCAGGAGGTGCGCATTCCATGGAAGCTGCTATATAAGAACAGTCAGGCGCCTGATGCAGCCGCCGGCCTTAGTTTTAAAATGGGGGTGGAATATTATTGGGGACCTGCCGGGGAGAGTACCTGGCCGATGCACCGTTACGCCGATAATATGCAACCCGGAGAGACGAGCCGTGAGTTCTTCTGGACTGCAAGAAAAGTATGGGGTAACGTATTGCTCCTTCCAAAAGGGAAATTGGAGACGCTGAAGTACATTTTGTCAGGTCAGAAACTGGAAGGGACCATTCCCCTTCAAATTAATCTTCCTGCCAAAGCAAAGGAATTTACTGTTGTGATTGAGACAAAGGAGGGGCAACGAGTTCGTAATCTTGGTGCACAGTTAAATGTTGATTTATATTCTGTTACAGTAAAAAATGAGAAACGTAACGTCGAGGTGCTTTGGGATGGGCGCGATGATGCCGGTAAAATGGTTCCAACCGGTGAATACCACGTTCGTGGTTTGTCGCACGAAGGATTGGGCGCCGACTATATAATGTCGTTTTTTAATCCTGGCACACCACCATGGGATGCCGGAAATAGCGGAAACTGGGGCGCTGATCATGGATCACCGCAATATGCTGCCTCTGGCGGTGAGTGGACCATACTTGCCTGGCCCTTTGCTGAAGGTGGCAGCGGAATCATCGGAATCGGACCTGACGGGTTGAAAAAATGGGGCGAAAAACGGGGTGTTGCAGCACTTGCAGCAGATAATAACAATGTATATTTTATTTCCAGAAGCTGGAATGCCGCCGGCAATCTGTGTCGTCTGCATAAATTAAATGGTTCCTATTACCCGTTTGTGTACCAGGGGAAGGAGCGCCCTTTTGAGCTTTCGATGAGCGAAATATTTGGAAGTGAGGCTGCTGTTCCCGGCAAAGTAGTTGCCATGGCATCATCCGGTGATAAACTGGCCCTTGCCATGAGTGGCAATAGGGTGGTTTTACTTGAATCGGGATCAGCAAGATTATTGAAAAACTTTGATGTTGCTCATGTGAATGCCATCACCTTTGGGCCTCAGGGTCAGTGCTACCTGATCTCAGACAATCAGCTGGCTGAATTAGACCTTGAAACCGGTAGATTAAGAAAGATTGCTACACCTGGTTTTAATATTGGTAAAAGTTCTGG
>JAHEYS010000110.1 GCA_023251475.1 Prolixibacteraceae bacterium | reverse complement strand
CAGTACCGGTAACCTGAATAGGACCGTTTTCAAGAAACTGCACAGACGTTTTCTCTTCGTTTTTTTTCATGATATATATTTCGTTAATAACTTATTAATAACAGGTATACAATACAAAAGGTTTTCTTCATTTCCTGACTCCTTTATATTGAAAATTTTCATTTGTAAATAAATTGCGAGAATAAAATTTGTGGCTTGCTGAGTTGTTCACTTTAGATAAAGTGTTTTCCCCGTCATTTCCGGAATATAATTTTCTGATGATCCGCAAACCTCAGATGCAAAGAGTGTCCCAAAACTCATAATTGCTTTCCAGTCAGATGGTTTTAAATCAAAAACCGGGTTTGTCAATTTTTGATTCAACCCGTAAATTATTCCGGCTGAAAAATTGTCTCCTGCCCCGATGGTACTCACCACTTTCGTCTCCCTGGCTGGAATTTCCAGGTGAAGATCACCTGCGAACAGCTCAGCCCCCTTGGCCCCTTTTGTGTAGACAAGAATCTGGGTTCCTGATTTCCTGATAGATGAACTGGTACTTTGACCGTCCTCCGCTCCGAAGATATTGAGGAAATCCTGATCCGAACCTTTAATAATTGTGGCTAAGGCAATATTTTGCAGGATCTTATTAACCAATTCGGGTTTATCGGCCATCGAATGCCGGGCATTGGGGTCGTAAATGGTGATGCACCCCCGATTTTGTGCCATAACTAAAAAATTGAGTAATTCTTCACGACCATTATCCCGAAGCGCAAAAGATGAACCAAGCAACACAATGTCATTCGCTTCGGGAACCGGATAATCGGGAAAAACATCCATAGAGGCCTGGTAAAAGGTGTAATCCGCATTGTTTCCTGAATCGATAAAGGCGAGGGCAATCCGGGATTGGCCATTAAATCGTTTAATCAGGCTGCAGTTTACCCCGTTTTTTAAAAGAAAAGCAAGAGAAAGGTCCCCGACAGCATCGTTGCCGAAAGTTGAGATCAGACTAACGGGTAGTCCGCATCTGCCCAGTGAGATCGCTGAATTATAGGCGCTCCCTCCGCTACAGGAACTTACAGGCCGGCCATCGCGAAATAAAATGTCATAGGTCGTTTCACCAATTGTAAAAATTTTCACCTTATACTTCTGTAGGGTTGACTTTTTAACACGATTGCTGTTCTCGCAGGGAGATAAATTTTCAGGTAGTGGGTCGATCCCTGGCCTCCCTCGGGTATTGAATAATAGGTCATCCGGTCGTCAATCCTGTTAAATCCTCCGTACGCATGGGCATCGGTCTGAAGAATGATTTTGTATTTTGAGGGATGTATTTGGATCCCATAACCCTCAAAGGATTTAAATGGGTTAAAATTGAAGATAAAGAGGAGCTCTTTTCTGCGGAAGGCAAGAACCTGATCGGGCTGATTGTCTGTAATCCACTGTGCATATGGCTCTTCAAGAAGTTTTTCATTTTTGACCAGATTGATCATGTCGCGGTCGAAATCGAGCAGCCAGTGAAACCGAAGCTCCGGATTTTCGGAGATGCTCCAGATTCGCCGGGCATGCTGGTACGACCAGCCGTTCCCTTCACGGGGGAAATCGATCCATTCGGGATGGCCAAATTCATTTCCCATAAAATTAAGATAGGCCCCCCCGGCGCAACTTAAGGTGGCTAAACGGATCATCTTATGAAGGGCAATTCCCCGATCGACCGCAAGATTCGGCTGATCTTTACGCATACTAAAATACATCTCCTTATCCAATAGCCTGAAGATGATTGTTTTGTCGCCAACCATTGCCTGGTCATGACTCTCGGCATAACTGACTACTTTTTCATCAGCCCGGTGACTGGTTAATTCGTGAAAAATTTGTCCGACATTCCATTCTTCATCTTTATGATCTTTGATCAGTTTTATCCAATAGTCGGGTACTCCCATCGACATGCGGTAATCAAAACCAAGCCCCCCGGTTGTGAGTGGCGCGGCCAGTCCGGGGAGTCCGCTCATATCCTCTGCAATGGATAATGCGTGTGGATTAAGATCATGAATCAGGAGATTGGCCAGCTTGAAGTACACAATGGCATCATCATCAATATTTGGGGTGAAATAATCGGCATAACTTGTAAAAGCTTTTCCCAGACCATGATCAAAATAGAGCATGCTGGTAACCCCGTCAAAGCGAAAACCATCGAATTTGTACTCTTCGAGCCAGAAACGGATGTTGGAGAGGAGAAAATGGAGCACCTCATTTTTATTGTAATTAAAACAATAGGAGTCCCAGGCAGGATGTTCCCCTCTTGGTCCATCATGAAAGAACTGATATCGCGTTCCGTCATAACTCCCCAGTCCTTCAACCACATTTTTAACGGCATGTGAATGAACAATATCCATAATCACTGAAATTCCCATTCCATGAGCCTCATCAATAAGCTGTTTGAGCTCTTCGGGAGTTCCGAACCGTGAGGAAGCGGCAAAAAAACCGGAGACATGGTATCCAAAACTCCCGTAATAGGGGTGTTCGGGAATTGCCATTAACTGGACCGTATTATATCCGCCCGTTTTGATTTTTGGAAGGATATCAGTTCTGAATTCGTTGAATGTGTGTACCCTTGGCTCCTCGCCGCTCATCCCGATGTGCGCCTCATAGATGATCGGGGCTTCCATCTCACGGCTAAACGTGGTATTCTGCCAGTTATAATTTACCTCAGGTGACCATACCTGAGCGTTAAATATCTTTGTATGATCATCCTGGACTGCCCTTCTTGTCCAGGCAGGTATCCTTTTCCCCTGCCCTCCGTTCCAGTAGACTGAAAGGGCGTACAGATCTCCATGCTTAATCCTGTTTGAGTCCAGAAGTAATTCCCAGCAACCATTCCCAATATTTGTAAACATGAAATCGGGCCGTTCATTCCAATCATTAAACGACCCGGTCAAATAGATGTTTGTTGCATTTGGCGCCCATTCGCGGATAATCCAACCGCTGTGCGTTCTGAAAAGACCGAAATATAGATGCCCCGAGGCAAAGTCTATAAGCGATTTTCCATCCAGAATTTCGGACTCTTTCACCTTTAGTTTCTCTTTCCATCGGATAAAGTCGGCTTTAAAAGGTTGCAGGTAAGGGTCATTCTTGACAATTTCGGGGGTGTCCATATGATATATTTTAAACAAACAGATGCATCACAAATTTAGTAAAGTATCCGGATTTTTAGTTTAAAAGGATATTTTCGATTTCGCGGCTGCCTTTTCCAATGCCGCTTTGGTTTTTTCTATTAAGTGTTGCGCCTGTTGCCTGATGGCAGTGATATGAGCACTTAATCTACGAATAATAGTTAAGGTTTTAATATTTGAATGGCTACCAGTGGCTATTTGAATAAATCAGAATGGCTACCAGTGGCAACCAAAGTAATCGTTATTTCGTTTTGATCCTTAATCCAAAGTAAAAGCCAATCGGGTTATATATGACATTCTCAAATTCCAACAAATTTACCGGACAAAATATGAGGTTTGTGCTTTTCTGGAATGGTTCCGGTTTGCCTTAAATCTTCAATCAATTTTTCCAGTATATCAATGTTAAGACCTCTTTTTGCACATTTTAATGCTTCCTTGTCAAACCTATTTGTATAAATTATTTTAAACATTAGCACGTTTGCGAAGCTTTTTAAAATAATCTTCAGTATTCTTCATTTCTTTAGTTTTACCTGTTTTGGCTTCGTTAATTGCTTCCAGTAGTTCGGTGTTAGGTTCCTTATTGGTTTTTGCCTTCCCTTTGTTTCGAATGTCCGGTGTATTAACAATTTCAAAACTTTCAACATCGTTAAGACCTTGTAAAAGATGTTTTAAAAAAGCAATCGAATTTTAGTTTAAAAGTATATTTTCGATTTCGCGGCTGGCCTGTGCCAATGCCTCTTTCATCTGTATATAATTTGTTTTTAATCGGCCACATAGCTTGCCCCGATCCATCGGGGGAACCCTCATTCCGCCGGCTCATCTTCATTGGCGGGCAACTGCACATGAGGGTTTCATACTGCTGTATCCAGATATTTTATAAATCGCTGATTTCAAATACTCAGGTGACTCAAAGTCATTTGCGAAGTACCTAAAGATAATACTTCTCAATCCCCCCGGCAATGGCTTTTTCCAGATCTTCAGGGGTATCAATCCCAAAATTATCGGAGTCGGTAATGTTGGTTTTAATTTTAAATCCGTATTCCAGCCACCGCAGCTGCTCGAGCGATTCCACCTTTTCGACCAGTACTTCTGAGAGTTTTGCCAGTTCCTGCAAAACAGAAAAGCGATAGGCATACAGGCCGACATGACCATAAAATGGGTAGTTTTCCAACCATTTCGATTCATCAACCCCGAAAATATGGGGAATGGGAGACCGGCTAAAATAGATTGCATTCGATTGGTTATCAAGTATTACCTTAACCATGTCGGGCCGGAAGATATCTTCATTTATAAGAATCGGCTGAATCAGTGTGGCGATTTGGGTGTTGGGTGATCCTGTAAAACATTCCATGATCAGCTCAATTTCATGAGGCTGCATAAATGGCTCGTCACCCTGTATATTTACCACCACATCGTAGACTTCACCTGTTAATTCAGCTGCTTTCAATGCCGCTTCCGCGCACCGGTCGGTACCGCTGCGGTGATCCGGGGAGGTCATCACCACATTTCCGCCAAAGGCTTTTACCGCATTCACAATCCGCTCATCATCAGTGGCAACCCAAACCTCTTCCATCGCTTTTTGGGCCTGCTCGTATACACGTTGTATCATCGTTTTTCCGCAGATATCTGCCAAAGGCTTGCCCGGGAATCGTGTAGAGTGGTAACGTGACGGTATAATTCCAATAAAGTTCATTTTTTGCATTTATAATTTTCTCCAAAAGTAGCAGATTGATTGTTCAAAGTGGTCATTTTGGCGCTATTTTTATGTAATTATGACGAACTGTCTACTTTTGAATCGATAGAGAAAAGATAAATCGGATTTATTGCGGGATTAATTGTAAATTTGTAATCCAAAAATTTGTATTTGGTAAGATGGATATTCAGGAGATTAAACAACGGTTTGGAATAATAGGAAATGCCAATGAATTAAACCGGGCGATCGAGGTTGCAATTCAGGTGGCGCCAACCGATTTGTCAGTGTTGATCAGTGGCGAAAGTGGTGTTGGGAAAGAGTCGTTTCCACAAATTATACATAGTTTTTCGCACCGTAAGCACGCAAAATTTATTGCGATCAATTGCGGGGCAATCCCTGAAGGAACCATTGATTCAGAGCTTTTCGGGCATGAGAAAGGATCTTTTACCGGGGCATTGAACGATCGGAAGGGATATTTTGAGATGGTGGATGGCGGTACACTCTTTTTGGATGAGATTGGGGAGCTCCCTGTATCCACACAGGTACGGCTGCTAAGGGTCCTTGAAACAGGGGAATTTATCCGGGTTGGTTCATCACAGGTTCAGAAAACAAACGTGAGGGTGATTGCAGCAACCAATGTAGACCTGACAAAAGCCATCAGGGAAGGGCAGTTCAGGGAAGATTTGTACTACCGGTTAAATACTGTTCCGATTAAGATAATTCCCCTTCGTGATCGTGCCGATGATGTATTGTTACTGTTCCGCAAGTTCGCATCCGATTTCGCTGAAAAATACAAGATGCCTTCGATAAGGCTTACGGAAGATGCTCAGAAAGTGATGCTTAACTACAGATGGCCAGGGAATGTGAGGCAATTGAAAAATATTACCGAGCAAATTTCGATTATCGAAACAGCCAGGGAGATCTCAGCTGCTGATCTGATCCATTATTTACCATCCGAACATGTGGGAATTTTACCCGCGCTCTATAACAAGGTGGATGAAAAAACCTTCAGCAGTGAGCGTGAAATTCTTTACAAGATCCTTTTCGATATGAAAAAGGACATGAACGATCTGAAGAAATTGGTTCATGATTTGATGCCGGATATTCAAAGCCCTAAGATACATGAGGATCATGAGCAGTTAATAAGGAAATTATATCCCGACAATTCGGATGATTTTCATCCGGCACAACCCTCTTTCGCATCCCCTGTAATCCTTAAAGGTGCCAGACATGATGACATTCAGGATACGGAGGAGTTCGTTGAGGAGTCTCTTTCACTCGAAAACAAAGAAATTGAGATGATCCGGAAATCACTCGACAAACATAATGGTAAACGTAAAATGGCAGCTCGCGAACTAGGTATCTCTGAAAGAACCCTTTACCGGAAAATTAAAGAATATAATATTGAATAATTAATGACAAAACAAACGATAAGATATCTTCCGGTCTTTGCAGCAATTGTGATGTTGTCAGTCATTTTAAATAGCTGTAAGATTGGTTATTCCTTTTCAGGTGCGTCTATTTCACCTGCAGTCAAGACGGTGTTTATCGATTACTTTGCCAATCGGGCAAGGGTCATCAACCCGACGCTGAGCCAGTCATTCAGCGAAAAGATGAAAGATAAGTTTGTGAACGAAACAGGATTATCGATGGACCGCGACCAGGGTGATCTCGAATTTTCGGGGGAGATAACCGGTTACGATGTTCGGCCATTGTCGATTCAGCAGAGTTCCCAGGGCCAGGATTTTGCATCAATGAACCGGTTAACAGTTACCGTTAAAGTGGTTTTTACCAATAATAAAGACCACCAACAGGATTTTAATACTACCTTTTCAGCCTATTATGACTGGGAAAGTACCCGTTCGTTAAACGATGTTGAAAACACCGCTGTGGATGTGATTGTGGAACAGCTGGTGGATGATATTTTTAATAAATCGGTGGCGAACTGGTAATGCAAGGTTTAAATTATTAGATAGCAGATTATGTCGATGACCCGTGATCAGATGCTCCGATATATTGACGATCCGACGCTCCTCAATGAGCGGACGCTGGGCGAATTGCGGGAAATTCTGGATGAGTACCCCTATTTTCAGACTGCCCACCTGCTTTATATCCGGAACCTGCAGCATGAAGGCAACTTCCGGTTTTCAGGGCAGCTTAAAACCTGCGCTGTTTATGCTACTGACCGTACCGTACTTTATCACCTGTTAAACGCTGGTCCTGAAAAACATCAATCAGATAATTTTCCATTGGAGATCAGCTCAGTATCACAATCAGGTGAACATCCAATGATTGAATTGTCTGATGAAAACCCGGTACAAACGGACGTGCGGGGTGAATTGGCGGGTTCTGTGGTCAGCCATATTGAAAACGGGCATTACGACCTGCTTAATTTTGAACTTCCGGATAATACCTATTCCCTGATGGGAGATGAAAATACCGGAGGGAAACCCATGTCCGAACTGGAAAAGGAAACAGGTCATCCCCCGGTTAAAAATGGGAAGGGGAAAGAATCGGGACAAAATGCCGATCTGATCGACCGTTTTATCAGGGATAATCCTGCGTTTAACGTCAGGCAGCCAGAGAAGACCGAAATTTTTGAAAATCCTGATAAACAGCCGGGTAGTGCTGCTGAAAGGGATGAGTTTATCACTGAAACTTTGGCCCGTATCTATGTGAATCAGGGGCTGTACCAGAAAGCAATTAGCGCTTTTGAAAAATTAAGTTTGAAATATCCCGAAAAAAGTGTTTATTTTGCGCGACAAATTGAAGAAGTTACAAATCTGCTTAATAAATAATCCAATGTACGCATTTATTATTGTTATAATTTTTATTGTTTGTGCCTTACTGGTTTTACTGGTATTGGTTCAGAACTCAAAAGGTGGCGGCCTTGCCTCCTCATTCTCCAGTTCAAATCAGGTAATGGGTGTTCGCCGTACCACAGATTTCCTTGAAAAGGCAACCTGGATTTTAGCCATTGCGCTGGTCGTTCTCTCTATTGCTTCTACCGCTTTTCTCCCGCGGAAGGGTGAAATGCAGAAATCTGCAATCGAAGAGCAGATTCAGCATGTTCAGGACCCAAGTCAGGTTCCCAATTTCCCGCAGGCAGTACGTGATTCAACAAAATAGACCGACGGTTTTTATCCGACCTTCAACCTGTTGTCGCTTACGTGACTTCTTCTTTAGTTGAATTAACTTCAAAATTGATATTCACAAAGCCTGATCCATCATCTGACGGATCAGGCTTTTGTGTCGATGGCTGACAACTGTTTCAATTAATGCCATGTTGGCAGAGATTGGTGTCAGGTATAATATTAATCTAAATGTCAATAATACAGCTAAATAGCAATAACTGGCATTTGCTTCTGTAAAGATGGTTGAAAAAATGTCCGGTTTACAGGACAAAACTGGTCGTTAACAGCTTTGGCATATTTTCTGTAAAGATTGCGGTACAACATTAAACTATTGTCTAATTATAAAATAAAATTTGAAATGGCAGAACTTAAAGGAAAGATCCTTGCCGGCAAAGTATTGGTAGAGCCGCAGCAAGCAGTTACAAAAACAGCAGGTGGAATTATAATCCCTGATTCGGCAAAAGAGAAACCACTTGCAGGTAAAGTTGTGCTCGTTGGAATCGCGAAAAAAGACGAAACAATGGAAGTTAAAGTGGGTGATACTGTATTCTACGGTAAATACTCAGGCACTGAACTGACAATTGATGGTAATGACTATCTTTTGATTTCGCAGTCTGATGTTCTTTTCATCGCTTAAGTAACTTAATTATTGATCATTTATTAATAACACTGTACAATGGCAAAAGAGATTAAATTTAATATCGAGGCCCGTGAAAGGCTGAAAAAGGGGGTTGATCAGCTGGCAGACGCTGTAAAAGTAACCTTAGGTCCTAAAGGTCGTAATGTAATTATTGAAAAGAAATTTGGAGCGCCCCAGGTTACAAAGGATGGCGTTTCTGTGGCTAAGGAGATTGAGCTTTCTGATCCTTATGCAAATATGGGTGCTCACCTTGTAAAGGAAGTTGCCTCAAAAACCAGTGACGATGCTGGTGATGGCACCACCACTGCCACCGTTCTTGCACAATCAATTATCAATGTTGGATTGAAAAACGTAACCGCCGGAGCTAATCCGATGGATTTGAAACGCGGTATCGACAAAGCAGTCCTTAAGGTTGTTCAAAGCATTAAAGACCAGGCTAAAACTGTAGGTGATGATTACAGCAAAATCGAGCAGGTGGCCCGTATTGCAGCCAATAACGACGCTGAAATCGGAAAACTGATTGCCGAGGCAATGGAAAAAGTTCATAAAGAGGGTGTAATTACTGTTGAGGAGGCCAAGGGCACTGAAACTTATGTTGACCTTGTGGAAGGTATGCAATTTGACCGTGGTTATATTTCTCCCTATTTCGTTACCGATACTGAAAAGATGGCAACCGAAATGGAGAATCCGTTTATACTGATTCATGACAAGAAGATCGGTTCCATGAAAGAACTGGTTCCTATTCTTGAAATGACCCATCAATCAGGCCGCGCTTTGATGATCATCTCTGAAGATATCGAAGGTGAAGCCCTGGCTACTCTTGTTGTCAACCGTCTTCGTGCAGGTTTGAAAGTTTGCGCGGTAAAAGCCCCAGGCTTTGGTGACCGGCGCAAAGAGATGCTCGAAGATCTGGCGATCCTTACCGGAGGTACCGTAATTACCGAAGAGAAAGGGATGAAACTGGAAGATACCACACTTGAGATGTTGGGTCGTGCAGAGAAACTTACTGTTAATAAGGATACTACCACAATCGTAAATGGCGCCGGTGAGGCTTCAAATATTGCTGCACGCGTAGCACAGATCAAAAAACAGATTGAAACAACTACTTCTGATTATGATCGCGAAAAATTACAGGAACGTCTTGCCAAGCTTTCAGGTGGTGTTGCAGTTCTGTATGTAGGTGCTTCCTCTGAAGTGGAAATGAAAGAGAAGAAAGACCGTGTTGATGATGCGCTGCACGCCACACGCGCAGCCGTAGAGGAAGGCATCGTTCCTGGTGGAGGTGTTTGCTATCTTCGTGCCATCGCTGTCCTGGAAGGATTGCAGGGCGACAATGAAGATGAAACAACAGGTATCGAGATCGTCAAACGTGCTATCGAAGAACCTACACGCCAGATTGTATTCAATGCTGGTCTTGAAGGTGCTGTAATTGTTCAGAAAATTAAGGAAGGAAAAGATGATTACGGATATAACGCTCGTCTTGATGTTTTCCAGAATCTTTTTGAATCAGGTGTAATTGATCCTGCTAAGGTAACCCGCGTGGCTTTGGAAAATGCTGCTTCAATAGCAGGCATGTTCCTTACCACTGAGTGTGTACTGGTTGAGGAGAAAGAAGATAAACCAGCTATGATGCCTCCGGGCGGAATGGGTGGCGGTATGGGTGGAATGATGTAATAATTATCATTCAATATATAAAACCGTTCAGGTTTCATTTTGTAGAGACAAGGCACTGCCTTGTCTCTATTTTTAATCTTATCATTTCATTTGTATATAATTTGTTTTTTAGCGGCCAAATGGAATAACCATGGTGAAATATTCATCTTCGGGTTGTGATTTTACAACCATGGCTATTTCATCCCAATATTTGACCGCCTCTCGCGGCTTATTTCATAATTTGCAATAGCTGACCATTTCTCTGCAAGATTAATCTCATCTCTAAGCGTCAGACTATCATAGGCTGAATTATAAAACTCAAGAATCAGATCAGGTTTTTGAGGATCGTTATATGCAAAGGCTAACTCAAGTCTTTCAGTTACTTTTTGACTGCTCTCCTTAAAGGTTACCACACTGTGCGTATTGATAAAACGGCATTTCTTCATCTCATCCAGGTCAATTTCTATACCTGATTCATTCTCAGCCGTTTTTTTGATAAAGAACATTTTGTGCGTCATTTTGTCAATTCCAATGATCCTGTCACCCCACTTATCCTGTTCTGTAATTATACTGTTACTTTTCTCTGCAAGGCTGATCAATGTCTGTAAAAATTGTTTTTCCTTGACTTTCCTTTTTTTGTTGATAATTACTATTGGGATGGCTCCTACTAATATCATGATCAGCAAAAGTATTGATGATTCTATATTCATTTGTATATAAATTGTTTGATTTTTAAATGTAAGTGATTATAAAACATGGCAATCTATTATAAGCCATGTTAAATGATTTAATTATTTTCCGGTTTTAGTGCGGATTTGGATAGTGGCGGACCTACCAGAAGTTGTGGAAAGGGAATATAATATCAGTTTGCCTAAACCACTCAATTGTATTTTTGGCGAAAAACAGATATTTTGAATAGCGGTTAAAAAGTATTAATTCGGTGACTTTGTGGGAGGAACAAAAAAATGGGAGTTTATTTTTCTTGGAAAATGTCAACGGATTAAATCCATTAACAACATTCTCAGTTATTGCTGCGCGGTGAAAGGGAAAAGCAACTTCAATTGTGGAAGGTTCTTTTTCATTTGAAAAATGAGAAAACACCTTCCCATCAACCAGTATATTTGTGGTGTATATACTGGTAATATAGCAATAAAGAACAACTGCCTGTAAAAGTACTGATATCGTTAAGATCTTTCTCACGGTGCAAATCTATAATTAAAATAGGCGCCAGCTTATATGAAGGCGCCTATTTTTAATATAAATGAAAAAATGATATCGAAACAGTAACAGCGAATCTGTACCAGTTCCCTGACATCGCAATTAAGGCCGGGTTCCGCGTAAGCCTTTACCTTGCTGTCTTTTCCCGGGTCTTGAATCAAGTAATTTTCGGCCGGCACTGGTTTGCAGACAACCGGTTGCCAGCAGTGATTTACCTGCGGCCAAATGCCGGTTGCCGTGAGCAAGCTGACAGTTCTCTGCAGCCATTTGCACCATATTCATATTTAAAGAATTATTTCTCATCTTGTTTTCTTTAATTCCAGTGATAAAGCCCGTCGATAAGTCTTTCCTGCTTCTCTTCTTCAGTCAGGGCCAGATATTTCTGAAGTTCGGCCTCATAAGCCTGTTGTTTCTTTGTCTCCGCCTCCTTTAGCTGCGTTCCATATAACCGCTCAATCTTGTCCTGCAAAAATTTATTGGCTACCGTTGGAAATAGCTCCAGCAACAACTCCTCTTTTTCGTTTGAAGCGAGTTTGACATTCTCTCCGTATTTCGGGAACGACGGATTTGGCTGTTTCTCATAGTTGGCCGTATTAAATGGAACCTCTTCACGTGTTCCGGCAATCTTTTCGCGGAAGTCAGGATCTACCGGAATCGGTGTCTTGCCATACGAACCTTTTACCAGGTTTACAAACTGGTTAGAATTATTGGTGTAGAATGGTTTCCCGTTTTTCTCATCTATAACACAGTTTACCGCCTGTGCTCCAACAATCTGGCTGGTCGGGGTAACCAATGGAGGACAACCTGCAGCCAGACGAACTGTGGGGATTACCTCAAGTACCCGTGGCAGCAGATCTTCCTGTTTGAGTTGTTTTAGCTGGGATAACATATTGGTATACATTCCTCCGGGAACTTCCGCAAATTTCACCTTCTCATCAGGATCAGGGAAATTGAAGTATTTCTCGATTTTTCCGCAGGCATCCATCAATCCATGTTCATCGTCAGCTTTGGCACATAAAATGGCATCATCGAAAAGCTGGTCGATTTCTGCAGGTAAGGTATCTTTGGTGATGTCAAATTCAATAGGGAATATTTTATAGCTGTCGATATCTCCCATTTCCAAACGAATATCTTTCAGAATTTTGTTAATCCGGACCACTGCATCCAGATTCACGCCCGTTTCAATGCCTAATTTAGTACAGAATATCTGGATTAATTCAAATGCAGGGGCTGCCGGTCCTCCGGCGAAATTGAGAATTGCTGAGTCAAGAATATCAACTCCGCTGATAATTGCCGCCAGCGAAGAGGCCAGGCCAAATCCAGGGGTACAATGCGTGTGAAAATCTACGGGTATTTTAACATGCTTTTTAAATGCCTTAATTATTTGGGATACCTTGTGAGGGGGAACCAAGCCTGCCATGTCTTTAAGAGTAATCATATCGGCCCCCATCCCTTCGAGTTCTTTCGCCATATTCACAAAATATTCGTTTGTGAAAATCGCTTTGGGAAGGGGTTTCCCTTTTAATCTTGCCAGAAACCGCTCTCTTCGGGTAAATTTGGGGTCTACAGTGTAACAAACCACACAATCGGCCAACCCGCCGTTCTCCTTTACATATTTGATGGTTGATCTGATGTTGCTTGTATCATTCAGTGCATCAAAAATTCGCATAATGGAAATACCTGATTGAACGGCATTGCGGTTGAAACCTTCAATTACCTCCTCCGGATATGGATTATACCCGAAAAGATTCCGCCCACGCGACAGTGCTGTAAGGTGAGAGATATTGCCGATCTCCTTTTTGATCTTCTCAAGCCGCTCCCAGGGATCTTCATTGAGAAAACGCATGATCGAGTCGGGAACTGCTCCTCCCCAGACCTCGAGCGCGTAAAATCCCGCCTCTTTATAAATTGGCAATACACGCTCAATCTGAGCCTGTTGCATGCGGGTTGCAAAAAGAGACTGTTGACCATCTCTTAATGTGACATCTCTTATTAGTAATTTCTTATTCATTATATGGAATGTTTACTTGACCTTACAAAATTGGGTAATAAAATTGGGTTATTTGAAAGAATTGTACAAAAATTCTAAAAAATTAAGATAAAATTTATACTTGAAAAATCATCCCGGGAATGACCTGGAATTCCATGCTAAAAGTATGGCTCACGTTTAGCGAATTTGTTGGTTTAAGAGGATGGAAAATGGAAGCCGGGGGCTTGTACTATTCCTTTTTTTAAGTCTCGCAGATCTTCGTTTCTTTTTTATTTGGAAATATTTATCCATCTTTGGCGGTCAAAAGTCTTGCTGTTAAATTGGAGTTGTTTAAAATTCACTAAAAATTAGATTGATGATATTGTTATATGAAATTGCGGCCGAGGTGTCGTATTTTGAACTTCTGATGAAGGGTGGATGGTTGATGATCCCTTTGTTCCTCCTTTCGTTTATAGCTATTTTTATTTTTTGCGAACGCTATTTTTATTTAAGATCCCAGAAAAGGGCTGATAATGGATTTTTTGAACGGCTTAAGGATTTGGTAAAGGATGGTAAAATTGATGCTGCTGTAGCGCTTTGTTCGGCAACAAACAGCTCTGAATCGCGTATTTTAAAGAAAGGGATTCAAAACTTAGGTAAACCATTGCGCGATATTCACGAGCAGATGGAGATGGAGGGTAAACTGGAGGTCTATAAGTACGAAGGGAATACCTATTTCCTGGGTGTCATTGCCGGGGTCGCTCCCATGATGGGATTCATTGGAACAATATCCGGGGTAATTAAGATCTTTTACAACATCTCACTTGCCGATAATATTAGTATATCATTGATATCTGGCGGTTTGTATGAAAAACTGATTACTTCGGGGGTCGGTCTTAGCATTGGTATTATTGCTTATGTTTCTTATCATTATCTCAATAACAAGATCAACAAGCTGGTCCAGAAATGGGAGTTTCAGAGTGTGCGGTTTATTGATTTGATTAATAATAATTAACTATGAATTTCAGAAGCGCAAAGAAACATGATTTTGAGATCTTCTCAAATTCGTTCAGCGATATCATGTTTTTTTTGATGTTATTCTTTCTGATTGCATCGACAATGATTACCCCCGGAACGATCAAACTGATCCTCCCACAGGCTAATCAGACTCAGTCTATGAATAAGCCTCCAAAAGAGATTGCGGTGTCTGTGACCAAGGACCTGAAATATTACATCAATAACAAACAGGTTCAGTTCTCGGAAATTGAATCTGAATTGAGAAAGGAGAAGAATGGAAATGCCGATGTGCATGCCATTGTCAGATGTGATAACTCTATCGCAGTTCAATCGCTTGTTGATGTCCTGCAGATTGGAAGTAAGGTGGAGATGAAGATGGTCCTGGCGACATCGCGGAAGGAGAAGGTTAACTAAGAATGGATTTTGTAACCGTTTTCATTCTTGCTGTCGGGCTTTCGATGGATAGCTTTGCAGTATCGGTTGGATGCGGGCTGGCCGAGCAAAAGATCTCATTTCGTCACGCGGCGAAAATTGCCTTCTCACTGGCCCTGTTTCAGGGAATCCTACCGGTATTCGGATGGTTTATGGGGACTGAAATCAGAATCTATGTTGAGGAAATAGACCATTGGATTGCCTTTTTCCTGCTTTTATTCCTGGGTAGCAAAATGATTTTTGAGAGTCTTAAAAAGGGGGATCAGGAGGAACTATCGGATATTTACTCCTGGAAACACATCATCACCCTGTCGATAGCCACTAGTATCGATGCTTTGGTTGTCGGATTCTCCTATGCTTTGTCTTCAACCAGAAACATATTTGGAGGAGCGCTTATTATCGGGGCAGTCACCTTCTTTTTTGCCATGCTTGGAATAAGGATTGGAAAGGATGTGGGTGATTCATTTGGCGCTAAAGTTGAATTGCTGGGTGGAATTATCCTGATCGGGATCGGGCTGAAAATTTTATTTCAGCATATGATGATCGTGGGATAGGAATTCCAAAACTGACAGATTCAACAAACCTGTCAGTTTTGTATTTATTATTTTTTCAACATCGCCTCCAGCCGGCTATATGCCTGGTCAAGACCTTTAATAAAATCGGCTTTTAACTTACGGTAATGTTGCTTTACCAGTTTTGCATTGTCTTTACCGTCAGGGTGGCAGGCACGGTCCAGTATCGTATTATTCAGCAATACTGCTTCTTCGATGATCGATAAAATACGTGTATCTTTCTTGTCATCAAATGTTTCCAGAAAATCAATACAGTCACCAATCAATTGTGATGACATAAACTCAATCTCTTTTTTTAAGCGTCTTACAGTTGCCATAATCTCGGTTTTAATTTTTTACGGCATCGCTATCCTGAATGGATCCGGTGATGCCATACCGGTTTGATGTTCGATAAATTTATTGTTGCGCTTTCAGAATGCGCTACTCCTTTTGGGATTCTTTTTTAATTTGTCTTTAAGTTTTTGAGCTTCAACTTCTTCATCAATAATTTTTTTGCTGAAAGATTGTTGTGCCGGTAGGATCCAGTTATCTTTATTATCCCAGTTTGACCGGACCTTTACCACGCTAAGGTAATACATCACTTCTTCAGGCGGTATTTTATCCTTTAAATTTCCGGTATCCCATTTTCCGTTGTTATTTCTGTCAAAGATGGCTTTGAGGAGATATTTCCCGGGTTCAATCAGTTTAAAGTTTACGTTACCATCTTTTGCGATTGGAATTTGCTGAATAATCCTTTCCTCCTTATCATTTGACAGGAGCTGAATAATAGTTGGGATAGTGATATTTGAAATATTCAGGATGATTTGTCCGTAGTGTTCCTCTTCCTGGGTTTTGAATTCAGTCTTGACAGATTTGGAGCAAGTGTTATAAATCGTAGTGAGGGCTGCGGAGTCAATTGTTATCTTGTAATCTGTTCCATATTTCCATGGATGGGTGATGAAATATTTCCGTTTATTGACAGAATCCGGGGTAAGTTTATATTTTACCTGGGTATACAGGGTATCTTTTTTCTCAAACAATGAAATCTTCGAAGTGTCAAATGAGGCTACCGGTTCCGGAGATATCACTTCAAGTTTCCGGAAAGGGTCAAATGCAGGGTTGGCATTTGTGCCCAGTGTCACTGTATTTACATCAGATCCTATACGTCTGCGCTCTTTCCGTTTGTTCTTCGACGCCTGGGTAACATCGGTGAAGAAAAGTCGTATCGTGTCGTCTTTGGCATAATATTCCTTAAGGCTATCCTGCTGAAGATAGGTCACTTTAAATAATAATGTGTCTTTATTGTAGACCATGGAATCGGTCAGCCATATTCTTATTGAATCTGATTTGGCTGACTTTTCGATATATTTCCAACCTTGCTTTGCCTCGAAGTTGAGCGGTTCGATGTTAAACGTATCGGTAACCGCTTGTGTAAAGATTAGATCTACCACCTTGCGGGTGGGGTGGAGATATTTGTCCAGCCGCAGGTCAAAGAAGTATTCCCCGAAGTGAAGCAGGTAAAGGGGATCAGGTGAAAATCGGGTTTTGCCCAAAATCACCAGGGTATCGTTCCCGGTTATGGTCGTATCTTGTGTGGGAATATATTTTGCCGATGGTATTACGAAATGGCTCAGAAATGAAATGGAGTCTACGCCGGAAGTAAATTTAAGGTTGTTATCCACATCACTGAGGGCGAAAACCTGGAAGGTATCTGCCGGCAGGTTGGTAACGGCAAAGAACCCTCTGTAATCGGTTTTTGCAATATAATCGGGCCTTGTTTTATAAACCAGGGTGTCGGAGTGTCCGCGGTATAGCGAGACAAGCGTGTTGGGTACTGGCTCGAGGGTAAAGGCATTTTTCACAAATCCGACTATTCTGAGCGAATCCAGATGTGATCCTGTTGAGAAGGCAAGTCTTAAATTGCGCAGTGGATTTCTTTCGTTATTATCGGCTACACCATCTTTGAAATCAAGCGAATAAGTGGTGTTTGGTTTTAATTTTTCATTCAGATCAACAATCAGTGTTTTCCCTTTTGTTCTGAACAGGGGTTTTTTAACAGTGGGTGGCGAAACGGTAAAGATATTACTAAGTCCCTCCACAATTACGAATTCGTTGAATGTAATCCGTACTTTCTGATCTGTGAAGTTCAGCTGGCCATTGGCGGGTAAACTGCGCACGATTGTTGGCGGAATGGTGTCTTTTAACCCTCCCGACGGCATTCCGATATTTGCGCATGAGGTGAAAAAAGAGACATACCCGATAACAATAATTACCAGAAGTAGTATTTTATTAGCCAAAATGGTATAATTTTTTGAATTTTCTGAATCACAAAATTACAAATGTCCAATCAACTCTGCCGGTTCAGGTGGCGAATACTTTGTTATTTGTACCGTGTATACGATATATTCAGCTCAACCGGCTTGGTGCTCCCAAGTCCTTTTAGCACGACCCTTTGTCCAGTACTGTTTCGGTCGCTTGGCACAAGGTAGAATCCTGTATTTTGAACTGTCCCCTGTATCAGCTGTTGAAGGTGCTGCGTAATGTTGAAGGAATAGGTCGCAGTTATTCCGTCATAAAAGCCGCCATAATATAGGCTTGAAAGCTGACTGTCGGCCGGGAATGTCTCCTCTCCGGTATCGCTGAGTATTTTCAGGTATAACCTTGACTGCATCGGGTAACGTCTGCTGTCGCTTAGAATGGTGTCGACATGGAAGGTCAGTGTTGCCTTGTTGATCGTATAATTACCTGAGTCTTTCCAGGTGGACAGCGAAGGAACCTCTATTTTGGATTTTAGCCCTCCCGTGGGTTGAATGTAGAAAAGGGAGTCAAGATTATTTGCCTTATCGAGATTAGTGCCGATTCTCGATGAGGTGTAATCATGGGTAAAGCCGGAGACATTGGCGGAATTGGCCGTGACGTAGTAGGCAAATCCAAGTGTATCTTTTGCTGCATCATGGTAATAGAGTACAATGGCCGGAGAGGTGGTATTTATGCTGACCAGTGTACCTCTTCTGCTTACTGAGGTCGGCTCAATGTATAATCCCTTAAAGATATTGACAAACAAATCGTTGCTGATCATATTTAATGAATCGATGGCCAGCAGCTTGTTTCCGAAGGAGTTGGAGAGACGGATCCTGATGTTTTGTAAAGTGGTGTCCTGCGGGGGACTAAGCGTATCTGTTCTGAATCTTGGAATGAATCTTCTTGTTCCCAGTAACTCCGGGGAGGAGATGTTTTTAAGGTTAAAGGATGAAAGGTATTTGGCATTGTATTCCAGGGCGCTTGTCAACTCATAAACTTTAATGGTCTGATAGCTGATGGTGTCTCCGTAAATTTTCTTGTAGGTCATGTTTAACACAATCGAATCAAGGGTTGCATCGGCAGGATAATCGGGATGATACGGAAGTCTGAACTGAACTGCGAAGGCAGCGTCTGTCCGTCCGAATATCGGATCGTTAAAACTTCCAAGCAGATCATAAGCTGGCCTGTCAACCCTGATTTTGGTATCGGTTAATATCGAGGTTTTTATCGTTCCATTTTCTTTGTCGTACCTGGTTTCAAGCAGCTTAACCCCCGGCAGGATATTGATGCCAAGTGACTGATCCCCTTTTTGACAACCACAGATCATCACAGAAAAAAGAAGAATCGCTCCCAAAAGGTTCTTCAATTCGAAATATCTATCTTTCAATGTTTTTAACTTTTAGTAAAACCGGCGCAAATTATTAAAAAATATTGTAATAATCGAAGTAGGAATCGATGTAACTCTCCTTTGACTGATAATCCAGAAACGGTTTACCCGAACCTTTCATATAATCCTCCAATTCATTATTGATGGTTTCGCTACCCTTTATAGTTGCGTCGGAATAATCGATAGCAAGTTTGCTCAGATTGACGAAGGTAGGATCATTGATCACAGAAATTTCATTGATGTCAATGCCGTCCTCGGCAATTTTACGGGCCATATTACTGTTAAGCGGACTATTAAACTGGTCGTTGTAGACCGAATAAATTATCTTTGCGTTGGCAAACAGCGGATTGTCTTTGTAAGTTTTTTTCACAAAAAGCGGGACCATTCCTGTAAACCAGCCATGGCAATGAATTATATCGGGTGACCATCTTAATTTGATGACCGTCTCAAGAACTCCGCGGGCAAAGAAAATTGCCCGTTCATCATTATCGTCGAATTCAATTCCCTCATCATTTGAAGTTGCAAATTTTCGTTGAAAATAATCTTCATTATCAATGAAATAGACTTGCATTCTTGCCGCCTGTATGGAGGCAACCTTGATAATCAGCGGATGATCATTATCGTTGATCACCAGGTTCATTCCTGAAAGGCGTATCACTTCGTGAAGCTGATTTCTTCTCTCATTCACACATCCAAAACGGGGCATAAAGGTACGGATCTCCTTTCCTCTCTCCTGAATACCCTGCGGAAGGTACCTCCCGATCTCGGAAATCTCAGATTCAGGTAAGTAAGGAGCGATTTCCTGCGAGATAAATAAAACCTTCTTTTTTTCCATTGCCACGACTTAAATATTTTGCAAAAATATATAAAAAATACTGAATATTCAATCATTACCACGATTGTATTCTGATGGATTATAACTGAGGGTTTCATTGTGTTGAGATATTTTGTTACTTTGCACTCAGTTTATAGAAATCAATGAAGCTTTATACCACCATATCTCCATTGCAGCAGGCGCTCAAAATTGAGCGTGAAAAGGGTTTCAAAATTGGCTTTGTTCCTACCATGGGAGCGCTACACGAAGGGCATCTATCGCTCGTAGATCAGGCGGCAAGCATGTGTGATATCGTCGTTGTCTCCATTTTTGTAAATCCAACCCAGTTTAATGATACGAATGATCTTGCCAATTATCCCAGGACCCTGGAATCAGATCGGTCACTGCTGTCAAAACACCGGTGCGAATACCTTTTTTTCCCAACTGTAGAGGAGGTTTATCCTGAGCCCGACACCCGTATTTTTGATTTCGGCAACCTTGAAAAGGTGATGGAAGGGGAGTTTAGGCCTGGTCATTTTAATGGTGTAGCACAAGTTGTTAGCAGACTTTTCTCAATTGTGCTTCCCGATATGGCCTTCTTCGGAAGAAAAGATTTTCAGCAACTGGCTATTATTAAGCAGTTGGTGCGTCATCTGAATCTGCCGGTTGAAATTGTTCCGTGCGAAATTGTCCGTGAGGTGGACGGCCTTGCAATGAGCTCACGCAACAAATTACTCCTTCCTGAACATCGGGCGTGCGCACCACTGATCTATAAAACACTCCGGGAAGCCAGGAAATTATCCCAAATAAAATCTGTGGATGAGGTGAAGGATTTTGTCCTGGAACAGATCAATGCAAGTCAATTGTTAAGAGTAGAATATTTTGAAATTGTTGACGATACGACCCTGGTACCTGTCGGAAGCTGGCTTCAGCCGGGAATAAAGGTGGGGTGTATTGCCGTATTTGCCGGTAAGATTCGTCTTATTGACAACATTATTTTTAACATTAATTAAGATTATAATGTTTATAGAAGTTTGTAAATCCAAAATACACAGGGTCAAAGTAACCGGGGCAGATCTTCAGTATGTGGGGAGTATAACAATCGATGAAGCGCTTATGAATGCTGCAAACCTGATTGAAAATGAAAAAGTGCAGGTGGTAGACATCAACAACGGGGAGCGGTTCGAGACTTATGTGATACGGGGGGAGAGGGGAAAAGGAGAAATTATTCTGAATGGTCCCGCATCACGTAAGGTTGCCGTTGGAGACATTATCATCATCGTATCGTATGCCACGATGGATTTTGAGGAGGCCAAAACTTTTAAACCAAGAATTATTTTTCCCGATACGGAGACAAACATACTGGTGTGATAAAAGCGAATTAGTTATTCCCCATGTCCAAAACCAAGACAACCTATGTTTGCCAGAGTTGTGGCGCGCAATCCCCGAAGTGGATCGGTAAATGTAACGCCTGTGGCGAATGGAACACCTTTTTAGAGG
>JAHEYS010000109.1 GCA_023251475.1 Prolixibacteraceae bacterium | reverse complement strand
CATCATCATCAGTGATTTTCCACATCCCAGTTTACCGCCAAATATCAGTCCTGCATTGAGGTTCCAGACACATTGGGGGGAATTTGTAAAATAGAGGTAAAGCTGCCGCATGATGGGTTCGTTATATTGGTCAATGATGTATTCACGTCTCACAGACCTTCGCATCATTATTTCATAAGCATTAGAAGAGAGAAGTTGCCTGAATTCGTCATAACTAATCGAAATGTGGGATTTAAACGAACGCAGGGTGTTCTCTTTTTCATCAATTTGCTCCTGAAGCCTGGCGATATTGCCCGCGAAAACCCGGTTGCTCTTTATCAGGTTAGTAATCGCTTCCATATTTGTCTGATTTGGGGGGGCTGACTTTGTCTTTTGATTCCACTTTAAAGAACGACCGGTATCCATTAGCCATTGCATACCGCAGGTAGCTGATGGCAAGGTCAGGATTTTTCTCTGAGATCTCTGCAAGGTAATCGAGTGACATCTGCTCCATCCGACTGCGCATACTGCGGCCAAACTGTTCCTGCATGTACTCCTTCCAGGTTTTCCAGATGTATCGGAAATCCTCCTGGTCAAAGGGGGTTTCCACTTTTATGGGATCAAATGGAGCTATAAACTGATCGAAGGACTCATTCATTTTCTTGAACTTGTTCCATTCACCGATATACTTTTGCAGTTTTTTCTGTTGAGAAATTGAAAGTGTCGCGTTATCTATAAATTCCAGCAGTTTATTTTCCAGCAAGGAGACTTGCTGACATATTTCATTCCAGTGGTTTATCATTGGTTGATCATTGGATTAACTAATTGTAATAATCTTAGTGTTTGATCAGTTTGGCCAGCATTACTCCGGTCAGTCCTCCAAGCATTGCGCCGGTTGAATAGACGATCTGCTCTGTTCTGGTCCCGATGGTCACTCTTCGGACATTGATCGTCCACAGGTAGGAGATCCCAAATCCGCAAACGGCTATACCCAGCCAGGTTGTTCGGCTGATGAAGTAAGTATTGGCCGATACCAGAAACACCTGTGCAAATCCGGTTATAAATATGACGAGGTGTTTTTTCATATTTTTCTGGCATATTCAGGAAATGGCAAAAACTGACCGCCATGCTCAATAAAACATTCCTTGTTTAACGACTGTGCATGGGTGATGTCCCGTTTTGCTTCAAGATGGTCATGCCAGTCATCGCTGATTACGATCTGGTGGGCGCTTTTGATATCGGCAAACCGGTAATCCTTCATTTTATTCCAGCTGCTTTTCTGATGCCTTGACAGATCAATGACCTCTTCATCGGATTTTAAAATTCGTACACGCTGAAGCAATATTTTGTATTCAGATGATTCATAATCACCTATAACTGCAACTTTCATTGGAATAGCATTGAAATGATGATCATAAAAAAGATGAACATCCCTATAAATACTGGCTTTGCCTCTTCGAACTCTCTTTGAGCTGGTGTTACCAGGTCAAATGAAGTCATTCGCCGGAAGTTGACCGTACACTCCCCGTTCTGGTTCCAGGTGGCAATAATTTTCCAACCCTGGCCGGTATCAATGCACCCCATGGCTGCTGTAGGGAAGTGAGGTTTACTGTCATCGTAAAATAGTGACAGTATTTTGTGATCGAAGCCACATCTGGTCGGGCTTTCTTCCATTTGATGGGTGGTTAACCGTGGTTTCAATAATTCTTTAATTATTTTTTTAATCTTCATTTTGAAGGTATTAACATTTTAAATTTCATCGGAATGGTGATTTTAAATTTGGTTGGCCTGGGGCGGGAGAAAGGATTCCCCCGCCTTGATGGCTTTGAACCCACCGCCGTGGGATCCGGATTTAAAGAACGCCGGCCTTACCCCGCCGTAGGGTTGTTTCGTGGTCTTTTTTATTGAAATTATCTTCTTCTTTCTGCGGTATTCAGAAATGAACTTCGGTTACTTGATTTGGCAATAATTTCGATTTGGATCCTGTCAATTCGGATAGTTGAAGTATTGTCTCCGTCCTTGATTTCTTTAACAAGACCTTCTTTTATCCAACGATCCACTATTACTCTTCCGTATAGTTTGTAAGCCTGCTTTTTGGAGATATATGGTTTTAGTTTTGTCTCCGAAAATGTACCGGTCATTAGTCCCTTTTTGAACCCGATCTCAACAGCATCGGCCAATAGGTCTTTCAGGTGTTTTTCTTCAAGATTATATGTCATAACTCAGAATATTTCAATTGTGTAATTGTAAAGACCTTTTAGTTAGGTGAATTGGTAAGTATTTGATTGAGCATTTTCTTTTCCACTTTGGTTTATTTAAGTGGCATATTTACATTATTAAATTCTCCGATTTCGAAGTTGTTGTTTGCAGTATGGTTAAGATGTTGATATTTAGAATGTTTTCAACATACCAGTTGTAAAGTTCAATCTCGCTTTTAATCTGAAGCTTAGCGTATACGTTCTGAAAATGCCTTTGTATGGTTCCGGCAGAGCGTCCGGTAAGTCCGGCAATCGCCTTCCTGCTTAGTCCCTGAAGTTTAAGCCTGATTACCTGGTCTTCTGTTTGTGTAAGGATATGTGTTTTCATCGGTAATAATTATGCTATTAATATATCTTCGCCACTCCAGGCATCGATTCCGAATGCACGAAATGTTATTTCGACAATATCAGTCTCTTCCAGGCTAAAGCCTCGTTTTCCCTCTTTTTTGTGACTGAAGGTTTGATGGGACCAGCTGCATCTTTTCATGATGGTTTCCTTGACAATGGGTGCCTCTTTTACTTTAAGTTTTTCGAAAGCTCTTTTGAAATTCTCTTTATGTGCCATTTGTAGTATTGTATTTCAGTGTTTACTTGTTTACTTTTGAAACATGGATTAAATGATTGTAAACTCCAAATTGCACTTACGTAAAACCCTTGATTACCATATTTATGATTTGATTTTTTAAGTTAATCAAATAGTGTTTGAAAGTAAATTTGGTCACTTTATTTACGGACTTAGTTCCCGATAGGGAAGGGTTTACACAGGTTTTTGCCGGTAATGAAAATTCAGGAAAGGTGGATAGCAAAAATTCACTTGAGGGCATGTTTTCTTTCATTGCAAATATTTTTGTTTGAGTTGCAAATATAAACCTTAACGAATCAATAAAACAACAAAAGCGTTTTGTTTTTATAAGCAAAAGCGAATTAGTAATTAATATAAATAAGATGTCTGAATTTGAGATTAACAAGAGAGTAAAAGATATTCAGATTTACAGTGGATTAAATCAGAAGGACTTTGCTGAACAAATTGGTGTCTCTTACACGACAATCAATGAGGTGTTAAATAATAAGAAGGGTCCTGGAATGAATGTCATTCAGGGGATCGCATTCGCTTTTGTTTATGTTTCTAATGAATGGCTGCTGACAGGCAAAGGTTCTATGGTCGCGGGTAGGGAGAGTAAATCTAAGGTGAACCTTGGGCAGATTGAAAATTTGAATATCATTCCATATTATCCTGATATTAATGTAAGTGCAGGACTTGAATTTTTAACTGAAAATAGTTCATTTCATAGTATACCCATTTGTATTCCCAATGTTGATGCTCACGCCTTCATTAATGTATTTGGGGATTCTATGGATCCTAAATACTGCAGCGGAGAGATTATAGGAATTAAAGAGATTGGGAAGGAATTCGTTATGTATGGATATGCCTATGTGGTCCATATGTCAGATGGAGAGGCTTACCTAAAATACATTAAAAAGGGTAAAGATGCAGAGCATTGGATTCTGGCAAGTGAGAATCCTAGGTATGAACCTAAGGAATTTCACTTGTCAAATATTCATAAGGTATTTATTATTAAAGCGGTAATATCAAAAACAACAATTTTGTAGTGTCTTAATTGCCAATCTGTTCAGTCAGCAACTGCCCTGGCTTTCTGCTTTTATTCGACGTTCTCTAATTTGGGAAAAACGTAATCAATTACCTTTCTGTTTGCATTGTCAATGTGCGTCCAGTCTTTAGCAATATAAAGGTCTGTAACCTTTAGTCCTTCATCCACATGGTTTAGGGCCAGATGAACATCGTCCTTGCTTATTCTGCAATCATTCCTGGCAATTGTTGCCCAACTATGTCGGGCAAAATAGGTACTTAGGGCGATATCCAACTTCAGATTTTCTGCAATCTGCTTTAATCCTTTGTTGATGGCTGTATTGAAATTCTCCTGTGTAGTGTACATTTGGTAAAAACAGAAAACCCGCTTGCCGGTCAAGTCTTTATATTTCTCCATCAGTGGATTTAATTCCTGCTCCACCTTTATAGAGATAAGTGCATTATCATCTCTTCGATCTTCCGTTTTGGATCTTTGATAATTTAATCGTCCGGCCTTATAATGATCAGCCTTGTACAAATCGACGGTATTCATTCCAACCAGGAAGAAGCTAAGCGCAAATACATCTCTGGCAAGATTGCCTCTGTTTGTTCCATGAGTTCCGGAAACCATGATGTCCGGACAACTAATTATTGATCTTACTGTTTTTACATCCAGATTACGGTGTTTTGTGCTTCTCTTCTTTGGAATTTCGTAATTGGTGAACGGGTTGTGAATAATTCTCATTTCACCTTTGTCGTCGTCATTAAATTCCTTTTTTGCAGCATTGAAAAGGGTACGAATATTACCCATATAGTCATGTACACCTGAAGAAATACAGGCAGGTTTATTGTAAGTAACTTCCTTTCCTTGTTGATTTAGCCTTGTTATAGTTCGGGGATTAAACAGGTAATCCTGATATTCGTATAAGATCTTTGATGTAATTTCCGATATCGCAATCCGGTCACGGCCAAAATATTCCACAAACGAATTTACAGTCCTTTGGAGTACACTGGCTCTTGATTTCTGTTTTGGTTTTATTTTTTCAATATGTGTGCGTGAAAATTCAACAAAATCAATTGTTTCATCGGTCCCGGGTCTTGCTGCTTTGATCAAATATTCCTTTAGTTCAGCAGGGGTATAAAGATCTACCTTTTTCCCCAGCTTCTTTATGATAATGTCTTCGTAAAGCTCAATCTTTTGATTCAGCAGCCGGATCAAAAAGCGGTCTTTTAAATTGTAATCCTTGTCAATTTGTTTTTCGCCGACATAATATTCCGTCTTTAAATAAACTGCAGATCTTTTAAAAGTCATTCTTATTGAAACAGGATATTTGCCATCAGAACGCTTTTGATGTTTAAGGATTGACAAGGAAAATGTAGCCATGGGAGTTGATTTTTTAAGTTATTTCGTAAAACAATCGTAAAACAATTTGAACTTTCGTAAAACTATCGTAAAACATTTCATTGCAAATGTACAAAAATGGGGTGTATTTTTGGCCGTTTTTTACAAAAAAAAAGCCTCTCATTTTGTGAGAGGCTTCGTAATCTACTGATAATCATCTTCTTTGTTTCTGTCGGGGTAGCCGGATTTGAACCGACGACCTCGTCGTCCCGAACGACGCGCGCTACCAAGCTGCGCTACACCCCGAATTGTAGTCTGTTTGACGGCTGCAAATTTAATTTTTTTTTATTCAACTCATCACAATATTGAGTAAAAAATCGATTCTTAATTAGAGGGGACAATTCGAAAATAAATAAAATATTCGAAGAAATAGTTTAATTATTCTGATTTTTAGTATATTTATGGTTATTCTAAAATACAAAAAAATGGAAAACGAAAATCATCAACAGCCAGTAAATCAATTGGCTAATTCTGACGAACACGATTTATTTCACCTGCTAAAATCGGCTAAATGTATCAAGGTAACTCCTGTAATTCCCGTAAAGGAGGAATTGTCACCCTTGGAGTTTACAGTCTATAATTTTCTACTGCATCTTAGTAAGGAATTACCATTTAAAAATGAAAAATTTACAATGGAATTATTAAGTAACAGATTGAACCTGAAATATTCTGATGACGAATTGGTCGATGCATTCAGAAATCTGGACAAAAAATACTACACAGAATGTGCTTTTGATGATAAGGGAGAGTGCGCATGGATTAAACTGTTGTAAGTTTTTTTAGCGTTTTGTCCGATTCTAACGGCTAAGTTAAGTCGCCGTATCTTATTGTATTGGTGAAAAAATTACCAGTGCCTTGTATTTAGACGACGGAAAATATTGGAGATTTAAAAACTAGGTGCTAGCCGTCATAACAGCCAACACCTAGTTTTTAAATCTAATAAAAATCAATCATTGCTTTCATTACGCCATCCTTGTAGCCCGATACCAGATCAAATGCCTCCCCGGTTTGGGTAAATGGAAAACGGTGGGTGGGCATTTTACCAACATCAACAATCTTCTTATCCATCAGTTCAAGTGCCTCTTCTACTGAATGATTTTGCCGTCGTACACTCTGAATGCAAATCTCTTTGTGACGTAATTTGTCAACACTGAAACTCCACCTGTCAAATTCAGGAATACCAATAATCATCAGCTTCCCTCCTGGTTTCAGCAAATCAATGGCCTGGTCCATCGCTTCCTGTTTCCCGCAACATTCGAAAACAACATCAAGCAGCAAAGGCTCTTTATTTTTTATATCGCTCACCACATCCTGTTTCCCCGGATTTCCCGTCCAGATGGCCCCACAGGCTTTAGCAATTGACAATCTTTCGTCAATCATGTCGGTAACGAAAATATTTTTTGCCCCTTTCGCAATTGCAGGAAGGATCACACTCATACCGATCGGCCCGAAACCAAGTATTCCAATCGTTGCTCCTTCCATTGGGATGGATTGATTTACCGCGTAAACACCAATGGCTAACGGTTCACTGATTGCGGCTTCCGTATAACTCATGTGATCGCCCAGGATAAGACAACTGCTTTCAGGCATCACAATGTATTCACTCAGACATCCATCTGCCTGACCAGGACATCCCAGGAAACGGAGCTTCCGGCAAGTGTGAGGACGGTTGGCTTTGCACTGGTCGCACTCCCCGCATGGCATTGCAGGTTCAATGGCAATCCTGTCTCCCTGTTTAACCCGGGTGACACCGGATCCGACTTCAATCACTTCGCCTGACCCTTCATGTCCGACAGGAAAAGGATACTGCACAATCTGACTTCCGATTTTACCTGAGGCATAATAATGAACATCGGAACCACAAACTCCTACCACTTTCATCTTTATTAATACATCAGTATCGTTAATGATTTGTGGCATGGGAAATTCCATCATCTCCATCTGGCGGATTCCCGTTAATACCATCGCTTTCATTTGTAAATAATTTGTTTTTATTTAATTGCTCTGTCAAATCTTTCACTAAATAATTTTTCCGTTATTAATTAATGAAATAGCATAGTGGACTATTCTTTGATCTTCGTTGCAAATATATACCTTATTATGTAGAGTTGTTTTCCATTGGAGCACCGATTCTCATTACTTTTATTCTGCAATTTGTGTAAATCATGAATCATTTTGTATATTGCAGAACCTGAATAACACGGTATCTTTGTCGGATTCATTGGATTATCACGGAAAATAAATCAGGACTATTCAGGTTCTGAAACATGATCCTACTTCGTTGTTCCAGATATTTTTAAAAGCATTGGGTAAACTCAGGATTTCAAACCAAATTTATTAATATTATCATTATGAATGCATTATTAGGGATCATTTTTCACACCCTTGGCGGCGGCGCCTCGGGAAGTTGGTACATGCCATACAATTGGGTGAGAAAATGGCGTTGGGAAGTATATTGGATTACAGGTGGGATTTTCTCGTGGCTTATCATGCCTTTACTTGCTGTTCTGTTGACGATTCCTGACTGGCAGGGAATTTTACATGCCACTCCGGGAAACATTATTCGCAATACCTATGTTATGGGTTTGCTTTGGGGGGTTGGAGGTCTGACTTACGGACTGGCTATACGCTACCTGGGTATGTCATTAGGTAATTCAGTTTTGTTGGGTATTACTTCTATTGTTGGTTCGCTGGGATTGCCAATTTTGCGGAATGTCCCCGGGATTGCAGAATTAATCCCTGACGGACTTTCGTTCACCGATTTGCTTAGTACTACAGGGGGACAAATCGTCATACTCGGTATCGCAATTTTGTTAATCGGAATTGTACTCAGCGGACGCGCCGGAATCCGAAAGGATCATGATCTTGGCAAAAATAAAGAGGGAGTTAACAGTGAATTCAAAATGTCCAAAGGATTACTGATTGCAATTGTTTCAGGTGTTTTAAGTGCATTTTTTAGTTTTGGCATTGATGCCGGGAAAGAGATGTCTGCCATTGCCAGATCAATGGCTGTTGAACAGGGCTATCCATTTGTAACCCAAACAGCAGGCGGCTTCAAATATCTCTTCGAAAACAATATTATCTTTTTTGTAATTCTCTGGGGAGGCCTAACCACCAACCTGATCTGGACATCATCCTTGATTTTTAAAAACAAAACAGGAGGTGATTTTGTCGACAAGAAATCCCCGCTGTTGAGCAACTACCTTTTCTGCGCCCTGGCAGGAACAACCTGGTTTCTGCAATTCTTTTTCTACGGGATGGGAGAAACCAAAATTGGTAACGGCGCCAGTTCGTGGACACTTCATATGGCAACTATCATTTTGACCGCCAACCTTTGGGGGTTCTATCGCAAAGAATGGAAAGGTGTTTCAAAGAAAACTTACAACATGATACTTGTAGGTATTTCTGCCATTTTCTTGTCGGTTATCATTATCGGAATCGCAAAATGGTTATATCCTGAATTAAATGCGCTCGGATAATGAAAAGATTTGCTTTTAAAATGATATTAAAGCCCGGGTGCAAGGATGAATACCGGAAAAGGCACGATGAAATATGGCCTGAACTGGCTGAGTTGATCCGGTCGACCGGGGTCTGCGACTACTCCATATTTTTGGATGAAGCGACCAATACACTGTTCGCCGTGCAGAAACAGCGCGGAGAGGAATCCTCTCAGGACATTGGGAGTAATCCTGTGGTGAAAAAATGGTGGGCTTACATGGCTGATATCATGGAGACAAATCCTGACAAGTCGCCGGTCACAATACGTCTTGAAGAGGTGTTTTATATGGAATAACAAGATTATAAACTGATTAAAATGAAAAAGGAATTTGTACAGCGGGCTTACGAGCTTGCAAAGGAGCAGTATGCTACTTTAGGTGTCGATACAGATGCAGCAATTGCAAGGATGAAGGATGTAAAAATCAGCCTCCATTGCTGGCAGACTGATGATGTGGGCGGTTTTGAGCAACCCGATTCAACATTAGGCGGCGGTGGAATACAGGTGACCGGAAATTATCCCGGCAAGGCAAGGTCAATCGCCGAAATGAAGGCCGATCTGGAGAAATCAATGTCTTTGTTGCCTGGAAAACAAAGGCTTAACCTTCATGCCATCTATGGTGATTTTGGGGGACAATTGGTTGACCGCGATCAGATCGAAATCAAACACTTCCAGGGTTGGATCGATTGGGCAAAAGGGCAGGGGATAGGCCTCGATTTCAATGCCTCTTGTTTCTCCCACCCAAAATCTGACGATGGGTTCACTTTATCGAGTAAAAATGAGACGATCCGCAAATTCTGGGTCGAACATGTGAAAAGATGCCGCCACATTGGTGCAGAAATGGGAAAACAGTTAGGTACCCCATGCGTTCACAATCTCTGGATTCCTGACGGATCGAAAGATATGCCCGTCGATCGTGGCGGCAATCGTGCGATCCTGCAAAAGTCACTTGATGAGATTTTTGAAGTTAAATACCCGAAAACTTACATAAAGGATGCGATTGAATGTAAACTTTTTGGAATAGGTTCCGAGGCAATGGTTGTTGGTTCGCATGAGTTCTACATGGGATATGCCATGAAAAATAACACGTTGTTATGTCTCGATAACGGCCATTTTCATCCCACTGAACAGGTTGGTGATAAAATTTCCTCTTGTCTGCTTTATATTGATGAGCTTTTATTGCACGTTACTCGTGGTGTCAGATGGGACAGCGACCACGTTGTAACCTTTAATGATGAAATCATGCTGATCGCTCAGGAGGTGATTCGTTGTAAAGCACTGGATCGTGTTAATGTAGGTCTCGATTTCTTTGACGGAAGTCTGAACCGGATTGGCGCTTATGTAGTAGGGACCAGGGCCGCACAGCAGGCTTTCCTGTTTGCATTGCTGGAACCGACCGGATTGATTCAGAAATATGAAGATCAGGGTAAAAATTTTGAAAGACTGGCCTACCTCGAGGGGATGAAAACAATGCTCTTCGGAGCTGTTTACGATAAATATTGCCTGGATAACGGGGTGCCCGTTGGAATGGATTATATTGCTGAAATACAGCAATATGAGAAGGATGTCTTACTTAAAAGATAACCCTGAAGTTCAGGTAGGAATCTGAAAATCAGAAATTAAAATACAAACCCGTCAGTGTCAAAAACCTGACGGGTTTTTTGTGTTAATGAATCTTAAGGTAAACACAATATCCCTTTAAATTACCCGTAAATGTGGTAACTTTATCAAAAATTTCAGATTGTTGTAATGACAGAATTTATCAGCAATGATCAACTGCAGCTGGCTTTTGATTTCGTGCAATATACCGATAAACATATTTTTCTTACAGGAAAAGCGGGGACAGGGAAAACGACCTTCCTGCACCAGTTAAAAAGAACTTCGCCCAAAAGGATGGTTGTTGTTGCACCTACCGGAGTTGCTGCAATAAATGCCGGTGGCGTTACCATTCACTCTTTCTTTCAGATGCCGTTTGGCCCTTTTTTACCCATTGAATCATCTGAAAATTCAATTTCAGAAACCGAAAACATCGTCCCGTCAAATCGTTTTCAAAAGTTTAACCGTGAAAAGATAGCAATCATTAAAAGTCTTGATTTATTGGTGATTGACGAAATAAGTATGGTAAGGGCAGACCTGCTTGACGGAATCGACGATGTCCTTCGCCGTTACAAGGACCGAAACAAACCTTTTGGCGGGGTACAGTTGCTCATGATCGGTGACCTACAGCAATTGGCCCCCGTGGTAAAGGAGGATGACTGGAGCTTGCTGAAACCATACTACGAAACTGTATTTTTTTTCAGTAGTAAGGCGTTGAAAAAAACTGATTATATAAGTATCGAACTAAGCCACATCTTTCGGCAGCGTGATGAAACTTTTATCAGACTGCTGAATAAAATCAGGGATAATAATGCTGACCAGCAAACGTTGGATGAACTGAACAAAAGATATTTGCCAGGATTCGTATTTAATGATAGCGATGGTTATATCACACTGACTACCCACAATTATCAGTCCCATAACCTGAATGAATCGAAACTTGAAAAATTGCCAGCCAAAATCAGAAAATTTACTGCCAGGGTAGAAGGGGAGTTCCCCGAGTATTCGTATCCGACTGATTTTGACCTGAGCCTAAAAAAAGAGGCTCAGGTTATGTTTGTAAAAAACGATGTCTCACGTGAAAAACTTTTCTATAACGGTAAAATTGGGAGGATTATAAGTATTGAAGAAGATACCGTCTATGTTAGATGTCCCGGCGATGCAGAGGACATTGCTGTTGAAATGGTTGAATGGCAGAATACAAAATATACCCTCGATGAACAGAGCAAGGAGATCAGGGAGTCAGTCATTGGTACTTTTACACAAATCCCTTTGAAACTTGCCTGGTCTATTACCATCCATAAAAGTCAGGGTTTGACTTTCGAAAAGGTGATCATTGATGCCAGGGATTCATTTGCGCATGGACAGGTCTATGTGGCGCTAAGCCGTTGCAAAACATTGGAAGGATTAGTCTTAAGCACTCAGATCTCAAATCAGAGTATTAAAAGTGATTCCAAGGTTTCGGTTTTCAATCGTGAAATCGAACAAAATCCACCTGGGAAAACCCTATTGGAGGAGTCGAAACTGACCTTTCAGCAAAATTTATTATTGGAGCTTTTTGACTTTTACCCCTTATTGAGGAGGTTGAATTACTGTGTTAAGTTAATGCTTGAACATCAGCAGAGCATTCACCTCTCCCTAAGTACGATGATAGAACTGATGAGGAGCGAATTGAAGGTTGAGCTTTATAACGTTTCTGAGAAATTTAAGGGCCAGATGAATCAGTTAATCGCCGGAAACAGAAATATTGAGGAGAATTCCCTTTTACAGGAAAGGGTGCGAAAAGCTTGCCGGTATTTCACTGAAAAGCTGGAACTAATTGTTATTGAGCGATTAAAGTCCGCAGAAATTGAAATTGATAATAAGGTTGTAAAGAAATCTTTCAATGATGCTGTGGGTAAACTGAGCAATGATGCCACGCTGAAGTCTGCCTGTCTGAAAGGTTGCTTTGATGGGTTCCAGGTGAAAAAGTATATGGAGGTTCGCGCCAAAGCTGCCATTGAACCATCCGGGGCAAAGTTGAATGGCAAGGTTTCTGCCTATACTCCGGATAGTTATATTGCCCATCCTGATCTTTACGGGACCCTTAAATCATGGCGTAATCAAAGGGCTGATGATTTGAGTGTTGAGCCGTATATGATTCTTCCCCAAAAAGCGTTGATGGAATTGATAACCAATCTGCCGGTGACTATTCCGGGTCTGAAAAAGGTAAAGGGATTTGGCGCTAAAAAGATCAGCCAGTTTGGGAAAGAGATAGTGCAAATGATTGTTGAATACCGCAAAAACGCCAAAATTGAACTCCCTGATCAGCTGGTATCTATTGAAAGTGAGGATAAAATTAAGGTCCCAAAAATTGATACAAGAGTTGTTTCTTTTGAATTTTTCAAAAGTGGAAAATCGATCGAAGAGGTTGCAAAAGAGCGTGGGCTGTCACCCCAAACCATTGAATCTCATCTTGTCAGGTTTGTTGAAACGGGGGAACTGGACATTGAGCGGCTCGTAAATCCGACTAAAATGGCTATTATCTCACATTGGTTTTTAAGAAATCCCGGATCAGGAATGTCAGCCGCCAAGGAAGAATTGGGTGATGATGTGAGCTATGCAGAATTGAGGTTTGTCAGGAAATATCTCGGGTACTCCGGTCAAATTGCCGATTAATAATTACTTTTATCGACGCAATTTATTGACTATAATTCAGAATCATTTTAATATGAAATTTCTATCCTCAAAAACCATGCTCAGATCCTTTGCACTGATTGGTTTAATTTCCATCAGTCTCAATGCAACCGCCATCTCGCCCGTCCGGCTTTCAGGGGCGGGAGTTATTCCAAAACCTGTTTCAGTTACCCCTGCAAACGGCGTCTTTTCACTCACGGAAAAGTGTTCCATCGTTGTGTCAGGGGAGTCGGCTGAACTGATGCAGCTTGGAAAATTCCTCGCCGGTAAGCTCAACCCTTCAACCGGATTTGGTTTGATTGTGAAACCATCTGACGGAACCACACAAGCGGGCAATATCAGTCTCTTGCTGGGTTCAGTGGACCCAAAACTGGGGGATGAGGGCTATTTGCTGACAGTCAAACCTGATGGTATTAAATTAGTTGCCAAAAACCCGGCAGGACTGTTCAATGGTATCCAAACCATCAGGCAATTGTTACCGGCTAAGATTGAGCAATCAGGATTGCAATCAGGTCCATGGACTATACCAGCCATGACGATCCGTGATTTCCCGCAATATTCCTACCGCGGAGTGATGCTTGATGTTGCACGTCACTTTTTTCAGGTTGAAGATGTAAAACGGTATCTCGATCTGATCTCATTGTATAAAATGAATGTGATGCATCTTCACCTCTCGGATGATCAGGGATGGCGGATTGAGATAAAAAAATGGCCAAAGCTGACCCAAACAGGTGGCAGTACCCAGGTAGGCGGAGAAAAAGGGGGATTCTATACCCAGGAGCAATACGCTGATATCGTAAAATATGCAGCAGAAAGATACATCATGATTATTCCTGAAATTGATTTACCTGGTCATACCAATGCAGCATTGGCTTCCTATCCTGAACTAAACTGCAACGAAAAAGCTACTGAATTGTACACAGGTACGAAGGTTGGATTTAGCTCATTGTGTACCGGCAAAGAGATTACTTATCAATTTATTAAGGAAGTGCTCGGAGAAATCGCGGCATTAACTCCAGGTCCTTATCTTCATATTGGGGGGGATGAGTCACATGTTACAAAGCTAGAAGATTATATCCCGTTTGTGAACCGGGTTCAGCAAATTGTCAACGATCTTGGAAAGCAGGTGATCGGATGGGATGAGATTGCCCTTTCGACCTTGAAGCCCAACTCTTTTGTTCAATACTGGGCAAAAGCTGACAATGCACTTAAAGGGGTAAAACAGGGTGCAAAAGTGATTATGTCTCCTGCTGCCAATGCCTATCTCGATATGCAGTACGATTCAACCACAAAATTTGGTTTGAACTGGGCCGGATTTATCGAAGTACCCAAAGGTTATAACTGGAATCCGGCAACACTTGTACCTGGTATCGGTAAGGCAAATATTCTTGGTGTGGAGGCGCCGTTATGGACTGAAACCATTACCAATATGAAAGAGCTTGAATATATGGTCTTTCCAAGACTGCCAGGTTATGCTGAAATTGGTTGGAGTGCTCCGGCTGCACGTAAATGGAGTGAATATAAGACCAGACTTGCCGGACAGGCAGAACGCTTTAGGGCACTTCAGATCGGTTATTACCCTTCAAAACTGATCCCCTGGCCGGCTACTGTTCCGGAGTAATTTCGTATTTACGGGTCTGAATCCCCTTTCCGAAGAATCAGGAGTAGAGTGGAATGACAAGATGACCGGGTGACTGTTCAGTAGTTGATCAGTCATCCGGTCATCTTAAATAATAGCCCAATTACTGTGATCCGGCTTGTTTCCGTTATTCTTCCAGTCCAATGATCGCTGAAGTCTTATGTGTTTCGCCAGGATTCAGGAGGATGGTATCTTCAAATGAATTTACTGCCTCAATGCAAACAAACGAGGTATAAGCGTCGTCAGGCAGGTCGCTGATTACTGAACAAGCCTCTTTCCATGGATTCCAGACCGTCGTGACCTTGCTTCCCGATTTGCCAACGTGGATCTTCCTTCCAAATCCGGGATCCTCAATGATGCAGGTTGCTTCGGTGTCGTGATAATGACGGGTTTCGGCCTGGTGAATTTCAAGTTTTGACGACTCCTGAATATAATATCCGGCTTCAAGATGTTTGTGGTAGGTGGTTCCCATCAATCCGTCGATGGCGATCTGTTCAATGGCTGACAAATGATAATAGGTATGCAATGCGCAGGAATAATCGAATGGAGTATCGGATTGGTTTGTAACTTTTAAATTTACTTCAAGCTTAATCCCAACAACAATGGTTAACTCAGCCTCGAAATCATGAGGCCAGTAGGACTTTGTATCGTCTGATGAACAGAGCTTTAACCTGATCAATGTTCCGCCATCAGGTAATGCTGCCGTTTCTGATATCTCCCAATACATCAACCGGCCAAAACCATGCTGTGGCTTTTCCGGATCACTTTTATGAGGACCAAACCATGGAAAGCATACCGGAATTCCACCACGGATGGGTTTCCCAACCTCAAAATAACTTGCCGGACTCATCCAAAGCAGATCTTCCGACTCCTTTGGTCTGAAACTTACAATATGTGCGCCATAAAGGCAGATGGTGGCATCAGCATATTGATTGGATACCTTTAGAAAAATTAAGTTATTTTCATATTTTTCAAAAGTCAGTACCTCTGGTATACAAAAATCTTCATTCAGTTTGTCAATGGAAATCATAGTGCTTTTATTTTGAATATATTAAACCTGTTTTTCTGTTTTTTGCAGCTTTTTTATCTTGATTCATTCTCCGCGACGATTGAATAGTAAATATCCAAAACTGGCTTGTAAATAAAACCTTGGACTGCTGTTGCTGTAATAATTCAGCAGCAAACTTGCCGGACCAAACGGGGTGTGAACTACAACCCCGCCGCTTCCGATGAACTGATTGGATGTAAATAGTTTGTCACTGTAATAGGGTGTATTGTCAGCCTTGTATAACAATTCCTTGAAAGGCTGAAAGTAATACCCTTCAAAGCGCAGATGGGCAGAAGGTGAAATGGGTAAAATTGCTTTTATTCCACCTGCCACAAAATAGTCAGCCCTGAGGAAAGGTAAATAACTTATTGAGCTATTGACTGTTGGGGAGAACTCCTGGGCTGCAATAAGGGTGGATGTATAATTATGAAAGAGTTTTTTGGTTGAGAAATATGAATCAGATAAGAGTCCAAGTATCAGCCATTTCCCCGTCTTAAAATATTTTTCATACGAGAGTTTCATCTGAATATACTGGTGATACTTTTTGAAGGGCAGATTATAATTGTTTGTTGATCCCGGCAACTCATTCTCTGCACCAAACAGGTATTTTGTTTCAAATCTGAACATTCGTCCTTCGGTGGGATACTGTTTTTTATTAAAGGCTTTTAATTCAAAACGGAGATGTAGTTCACCGGCTGAAAATTGGGTCCGGTCGGGCGTGTCATCTTTGCTGTAAACGGATGTTTGATAATAGTCATCCCATTGATTAATATAGTTAATACCTGCTTCCCATTTCGAAATGGTTTTTGCAGGAAAACTAAGGTCAAATTGTATATTGTCTTCATTACGAATAACATAATGAGGAAGTTTGTCTCCAAATAAAAGGCGGGTCGACCCTGAAAAGTAATCTGTTCTGTTTTTTATAAAATAGAGCTCAAGTGCAAACGGATTTTTGCTCGTAAAATTAAATCGGGACCCTGCCAGGAATGAACTATAGAATTTTCCAATATGGATATTAGACTGAATCGTGATAGGAAGATTATTAAAAAGGCGGTAATCAAATCCGATATACCCCTGATTTACATCCGAAAGTGAAAAATAGCCACCCAGGCCTACCGCAAGTGGTTTCTTCGGTTCAGCCTTGAGTTCAAGATCAAAAAGGCCGGTGGCCGCATTGTAGGTAGCAGCCGGAAGCAGTGAATTAATTTTATCGTCTGCCAGAATTTTAAAGTATTCATTTCTTAATTCTTCCAGATCAAACGTTTTTGATTGGTGCCTGATCGACTTAATGATGTAATATCTTTGAGATCTGTCTACCCCGGAAACCTGAATATTGTTAAATTTCATGGTAGGACTTTTACTCCGGTATTCCTCTCTTCTTCGCGTAAGATCCTGCAGGTCAGATCTTCTGGCAATGCGCGATTTTATCTCCCCGATTTGTGCCATTGCAGATTTGTAACCAGCCTGTTCAATCTCATCGAATCGCTCAAAATCAAGTAATGCAATATGTTCAACCGGCGATTTTATGGTAATTCCCAGGCTGTCGGGAATTGAGGCGTTTGATTTACGGACCATCATATTTTCGATCTGAAGTTTTAGATCGTCTTTCTTCGGTTTCTTGTTCAAATTGGAAACGACGCTTCCAATCATAATTTGCGGATTAAAATCCATTTGCATGATATCGGAAGGGAAATTGTTGACAAGGCCGCCATCAAACAGCAGAACACTATCTATTTCAATGGGTTTAATATAGAAAGGGAAAGTCATTGAAGCCCTGACAGCCAGTCCAAGATCACCTTTTTTAAATACGACCGGTTCATTACGGTAAATATCTGTGGCAACACATCTGAACGGGATAAAAAGTTGGTCGAAGTCGTTTTTGGAAACGGCAGTGGCAGGGCTGAACAATTCCATAAATGCAAAATCCAGCTGTCCTGAAGGGATAATATTGGTAGGGAGCGAGAGCTTAAGCTTGTCCTCTTTCCTTGCAAAGTCCAGATCTATAAATGAAGGATTTTCATCAAGTTGTTTAAAATAATAGACGTATTTTGGGGGAATGACTCCTGTGGACCAAAGTTTAAACTCTTCCGATTTAAAGAGAATTTCCATTTCATCGGGTGAATAGCCTGAGGCATAAAGTCCTCCTATAATGGCGCCCATGGAGGTCCCGGTAATGTAATCGATGGGAATATTATTTTCCTCCAAAGCCTTTATAACCCCAATATGAGCGAGTCCTTTTGCACCACCTCCGCTCAGTACCAGCCCCACTTTCTGGGCAAATACTGTCAGGGGCAGGAGGAACAGGTACACCAGAAAACAAATGATGATCCGTCTCATGATTTATCCCTCAATAATTGATCATTAGTGATCTTCAATTTTATGTTTCAACGACTGAAATCCTTCTCCGAGAATCTCGCTTGCATCCATAATTGTAATAAAGGCCTGAGGATCCACATTATTGATATGTTCCTCCAGAATAGCGACCTCTCTTCGGTTTACAACGGTAAATATGATGTGTTTTTCAGTATTGGTAAACATTCCAACCCCTTTAAGGTAAGTTCCGCCCCGTGCAAGGTCATTAATGATCTTATCCCGGATATCTTCATGCTTCTCAGAAATAATAATCAAGGCTTTATTATAGTTGGCCCCTTCCATGATCAGGTCGATAGCCCTTCCGGTAATGTAAATCACAATCATACTGTAAAGTGGGATCTGCCAATCCTTAAAAGCTGCAAGCGCCACAAGGACGATTGCTGAATCTACCCAGATCAGCATCTGCCCAATTGGGATACGGGTGTACCTGGTAATCACCATGGCAATAATGTCGCTGCCTCCCGAGGTAGCCCGCGCTTTAAATATCATGCCAAGTCCAATGCCGGTCAGTACACCTCCGAATATGCACGAAAGCAGTACATCATTTACAAGCGGGGCATCGCCTACCTCGCGCATCCAGGTAATGCCGTCCATAAATATGGAGGAAGAGACAAATCCGTAAATGGTTTTAGTGCCAAATCTTGGACCAAGAAGTTTTATTCCAAAATAGGTTAACGGTATGTTTACCAGCAGATTGAATAATCCGATCGGAAATCCGCCGGGCCACAGCGACATCCCTTTGGTCAGGTAATAAACGATGATTCCCAGACCATAGATTCCACCCGGGACTATTTTGTGGGGAGTGATGAAAAATACATAGCCCACTGCCATGATAAAGGATCCGACAGTGATGAATCCGTAATCGGCAAACCACCGTTTGGTAAAGAGTTTTTCCCGGGCTAAAAGAGGCATTTTTTAGAAATTTATTTTGGTGCAGTAGAAAGTGTGGATGATAAGGATATTATTCTCACACATAAAGTTACAGAACCATATTTTCTCTAAAATTAGGAAAAAAAAAGGTCCCTTTTTGAGGAACCCTTTTTAAAAGTTGTTGTTCTTAAAATCTTTTTTCTTTGATACGGGCTTTCTTGCCGGTCAATTCGCGGAGATAGAACAAACGTGCACGACGAACACGTCCCATACGGTTTACTTCTATGCCATCAATAAATGGTGAAAAGAAAGGGAAAATCCTTTCTACCCCAATATTTCCGGACATTTTGCGAACGGTGAATGTCTTTGTAGTCCCGGTGCCTTTAATCTGAATTACGGTACCCTTGTAATTCTGAATTCTCTCTTTGGCACCTTCGACGATCTTGTAACGGACAGTAATAGTGTCACCTGCGTGAAATGTAGGTAGTTCTTTCTGTTCACCTAAAAACGCATTTTCTGCAATTTTAATCAGATCCATCATGATTGATTTTTACGATATTATTAACGAACGCAATATTCACAGTGTCTAATTGTTTGCTGTCAGAGATTGCGTACGGAACTGGCCGCAAAAGTAGATAATTTTTCCGTTAATAAAAAACTACAATTTAAGTTTTTTCATTATCGATTCGGGGATTGCAGCTTTATTGACAACAATGCCGGTTGTTTTATACCTCAGGTAAGATTGTGAGGCGTAGAAATAACCTTTATAATTATTATAATTACCCCAGGAGTTTTTAACCTTATAATAGGGAGTCCCGTTTTGATCTTTGGCAAGACCGATTAAATGCATGGCATGATCATCGGTAGTTTCCATATTGTCAAATGCCAATTGCCTGTTCTCCTGTGTGATAACTAATTCTTTGCCAGGTTTGTCAAATTTATAGTAGCTTGCCTCCTTATCTTTTTCTGAAAGGCTGTCCCATTTGGCAATTTCAGCACCGGCCAGGTTTACCGGAGCCTTATCCGGAACCACGGCAATCCCTTTCATTGAAGTTGCAAATCCTTTATCACTGACATCTGCTGCCCAAAGCACGGAGTAGCCATTTTGAAGAGAATTATCCACTATTTCCTGCAGTTCGTCGATCGGAACATTGTAATATTCACTCCAAAGCCAGTTATCCGGAACCTCAAGAATAAACGGTTTGTAGTATGGGTGATGGCTGAATGAGGTGATTTGAACATAATCATTGCTGTTTATTCCGCAATACTCGGTGGCGAACGATACCGGAGTATAACTCTTGCCTTTATAATCAAATTTCTCAGGAATGGCACCCAGGTAGGCATCAATGGTATTGTTCAGAACGCTATCCCAGACCGGCGACAGCTTTTTGTTTTTATTCTCAACAACGGCTTCAACCATTTTTAGAAGTATCTCATCCATCTCTCCGTGAACATGTTTCTCTTCGTTGTATTTTATTCCCGGGAATGCGGCTTCCGGAACAAGACCGTAATTTGCGGCAACGTAAAGGTCGTCATATAGTTCGCCACCCGGACCGAAATTGGTTTTACCCCCCATTCTCACAAACTTTAGCGCCTTATCACGATAACACATGCTCACTTCAAACATCTCCGACAAATCAACCTCCGGCTTTCCCATCCGGAGCATCTCTGCTTCAAAAAATGACATTCCGGCAAAAGACCAGCAGGTACCTGATCTGAACTGATTCTTAACAGAAGTGTGGGGTATCTCCTTGATTAATTCAAATTTATATCCCTCTTCATCCTTATTCCCGGCATAGGTATAAGGGGCGGTCAGGATAAATGTCAGAATTAGAAAAAGCCCTTTTTTGATTGTTTGCATAATAAATTTAGAATCGTTGATTTAGTGCCGAAAATAATAAAAACAGATCGGATTCAACATTTAATTGATAGTCAAAAAGAATGATTTATGTCATTCTTTATTCTGCCGTTTTTCGGGAGGATTGAAAAAGGTTCTCCACAGGGGTGTCTGTTCCTTTGTAAATGATCCGGTCAGAATTTAATGCCGATTTGGTGGTAAGGGTCAAACCTACCGTTCCTGTCGAGATATAGTTCAGTGCGGCATTTAGACATTCATCCGAAAGGTCCCCCCAATCCTGTGTGACATTATCTTTCTTCACAAAGTCAACTGGTATGCCATCAAAATAGTCACTGTATCCCTGGGAATTAACATTCCGGAAACTGATTGGCGCCACGGCAATATTCAGTTTCGTATCACCCTCTATATTCATTCCCACCGGTTTGCCGTGTGTCGTTGAACCGATAAGTTTCATATTCAGGTATGGCTTTAAGCCGGAAATCACCAACTCACTGGCTGAAGCAGTTGAGGAGGTGGTGATTACAACCAGTTTATCCGGCTGAATACTGTTGCTTTTTAACCCGATAAAACTGGAATAACCCAACCTGATATGCTTATTGTTGTACGTCAGTGTATTATAAATTTTTCCGTGATATGCTTTTCCGGCAAGCATGGCAACGAGTGAGTCGGCGCAATCAAGTGTTCCTCCACC
>JAHEYS010000360.1 GCA_023251475.1 Prolixibacteraceae bacterium | reverse complement strand
TAATGGAATCTTTCAGAATTTTAAAGAACGGATCGAATGTGTTATGGCCGGCCAGGAAATTCAAGGTATAACTGATACTATCGACCTCGATTGAACGGGTCGTATACCGGCCCACTGCAAGCGATATCTGCGGTAACAGGGTCTCCGGGGCAAAGTTAAAAGATCCGTTTCCTTCATCGGTAATTTTACCCTGAGAGATCGCCTTCAGACCATTAAGGGTCTTTACTTTCAGGTGAAAATCGGTAAACTGCACGGTTTGCCATTTTAAACCTTCGGTTGAATAACTGATCCCGGCAGTAGGATACCACCGTGTTTCAGGGGTAAGCAATAAATAATCAGACCTGACAAAGGCGTGCTTCTTATCGGCAATTCCATTCCCGCGTTGTAACCATAACTCCAGCCTTTCGCGGTTCATATCGAGGTAGCAAAACGTTTCATCGATCGTCCCTTTATAGGTCACTTTTATTTTTAGTTCACCCCCTGTCTGAAGTGGCGTGTCAGGGTGTATTTTGATGATCTGCTGTTCACGGGTGAACTGTGCTCCGCTGACTGCTGTAACCTCCAGGCCAGGATTGAGGGTGAGGACAAAATCATTCATGGGTTCACTGTTTTGATTACCCAGGGTGAGTTCAGCTTCACCAAAGATGGCTTCACCATTGTGCTCCAAAACCAGATCACATCTCTTCACATTAACAATGGGAGCTGCTGCATACTTGTTATTGAGTTCGAGCATCTGTGCACGGTGGCTATCACTGGCATCAATATTACTGATGTAGGTATATCCCAATCCAATGCCGAGCGACAAAAAGATGACACTGAACACCAGGGTTATCTTTCTGACTACCGGTGACTGCGAGAGCCGCTGGAGCAGAAGGATGGTGAGCCCGATAAAACCGAGGCCAAGGAAAAGATAGATTCCCCGGTGAATCAGAATATCTTTCAGAAAACCAAAACCGACAAAATCGGAATAGGTCATGGGAAGATGAAACGCCATGTAATCAAAAAGATAGTGATAGACATTCTGCAGATAGAAGAGGGTGGCGGCAATATAACCCAGCAAAATAACAAAGGTCACCGCCTGGTTTTTTATCACTGACATCAGGAAAAAGGAAAATCCCAGGATAAATATCAAAGTCGGAAAACTGATCAGAAAGAAATAGTAGATATAAGGTGCAAGCGAGAATTGGTTATAGGGGGAGGTGATATTAAAAACAGCGACCATCGCCAGGGCTATAAAATTCAGCACGAAGAATACCCATATATTACCAATGGTTTTTCCGATAACATAGTCGGCATTGGTCATCGACCGCATATAGATAACTTCGGTGGTATCGAGTTTTTTATCCCGTTTAAGGAAATCAGAGGCGAGGAATACCGCAATAATAGCCTGCGCTATATTGATGATATACAGGTTGGTAAATGGGATCATGGAAGGAAGCGCCACCATATCGCCATTTGGCCAGCCGATACTGGTCTGCACTCCGAGGTTGAAGAAGAAAACAAAAAGGAGTGCGAGGATCGAAAAGATCCTGAAAAACCAGCTTCTGAAAAGGGTTTTTGACTCGTATTTGGAGACCGTCAGAATATTGAGAATTGCTTTCATGTCGAATTAATTTGTTATTTAACCCCGCAAGTGCAGGAAGTGGAAAAGTCGCAAATGGAGGAAGCGAAATTCTTCATTATCAGATTTCATGCCAGTGCTGATTGAGTTCATTCTCCATGAAATTCACATAAGCATGTTCCAGATTGGGCTCAATCTGTTCTCCGGCATAACCGTTGATACTTTTTGAAACCACCTGTACTTCCCACCCCTCTTCGGAGGGGATAGAGGAGATAATGGGGTATTTATCCTGGATCTCATGGTATTCTGTATCGGTGGCATTTATGCGCCATACATTATTCCGCGCCTGGTTGATCAGCAGTTCGGGCGAACCTTTAAAGGCAAGGACTCCCTTGTTCATCAGCGCCATATCGGTGCAGGTGCTCGATATATCACCAACAATATGGGTGGAGAGAATGATCACCACATCACGTTCGCTGATCCTGGTCAGGAGATTTCTGAACCTGATCCGCTCTTCGGGGTCGAGCCCCGTGGTTGGCTCATCCACAATGATGATCTGCGGATCACCAATGAGCGCCTGTGCAATACCCAGCCTTCGCTTCATACCACCGGAGAGATTGTTGGCAAAGCGGTTACGCGCTTCATAGAGACCAACCTCCTCTAGCATTTTCTCTACGGCATCTTTCCTTACTGAAGCCTGGTTCATCCCGGCAAGCCTTGCAATGTAATCCAGAAACTCATAGGTGCGTAATTTGGCAAAGAACCTGAAATCCTGCGGAAGATATCCCAGCATCGTCCGGATCTCCTTTCGGTGCTTCTGCAAATCAAGTCCATTGACCAATACCTGTCCTGATGAGGGTTTTGCCAGTGTAACAAGGATGCGCATCAGACTCGATTTACCCGCTCCGTTTGGTCCCAAAAGGCCAAACATCCCGTTTTCGATGGTCATGGTGACATCTGTCAATGCATGATTCCCGTTAGGATAGACCTTATTCAGCCCGTTAATCTCAATTTTCATTCTTTCAAAGTATGTTAATGGGTTGAAGGAATTTTATTTCCAACTTAGGTTCGACACAATTGGAATTAAAAGGTTTAATTCGGATGGTCAATTTAACCTATATTCTGGAAATAATTTATAGTTTTAGCCCTTTATAAATTAGTAAGGTACAAATGCGGTATCCCGATCTTCTGTTTAAACAATTATGCTATGAAAGCTGTCGAAAAAGCCATTGAAAACTTTATCTTCTTTAGTCGCTGGTTACAATTGCCCGTCTATCTGGGGCTCATCATCGCAACATTACTCTATACATTCAAGTTCTTGTCGCAGTTATGGCATTTGATGGCTGATTTCTCTATTTTGACTGAAAATACGATCATGTTATCTGTCCTTGGGTTAATCGACATCTCAATGGTGATCAACCTTTTGGTGGTGGTGTTTATTGGCGGTTATTCTACCTTTGTCAGTAAAATAAATTTCGATAAACACGAAGACAAACCCGATTGGTTGAGTAAAATAAACGCGAGCTCACTAAAAATAAAACTCATTATTTCGCTGGTTAGTATTTCGGGGGTCCATCTTTTGCAAACCTTTATCGATATTCACAATGTTCCCCTACAGGATGCCTTACTGCAGATGGGAATTCACATGGTGTTTATCATCTCTGCCTTACTTCTGGCCTATACCGATAAGATTATGCACTCGGATGAAGCGTCCCAAAATCACCAACCATAAATCCTTGTTAAACATTCAGATACCGTTCATCAATAATCGTCTACGTTAATCTTACTCGTAGCGTCTCTTTTCAATGTGATCTCAATGGGTTGCCGGGCATTGATTTTAGATCTGTCTGTCAGACTTCCGCTTATTTTTTTGGCCACATTCCGGATTTCTGCATTTGAATTTTGAAGTACAATACCCAGCGAATCAATCTTGAAATTGCCGCTCTTAAAATGCGACCCGTTTATTGCGACAATATCCAGGAATGGGCATGTTTGTAAACTGGATTCATTCCACCCCATCGAAACAGAACTTCTATCCAAATTGAGTGATAATTTTCCGGTTCTAAATTTTTCCATGCTTAAATCTGAATTTTTAAGCTGGATCCTCGTCAATGAATTGGTAACCTTTATCTTCACCGACACGTTACGAGGTATTGATTTCCCAAAATCACTCAGTTTCAACGTATCTGCCTCAATGGTATAGTTTACTCCCGGGGCAATTGAATCTTTCAGGTAAGTCACCTCCAGGAAGGCCGAATCGTTCTGTACAAGTAACACATTTCTGCTGTTATTGATTGTAATCACCTTAAAAGCTTGCAATGCATCTCTTTTGACCTTGAAATCAGAGTTGATGTCGCTAAACTTCCTTCCGTTAATACGCAGGTCAAGCATTGCTGCCAAAATCAGTAACGCGATGGTTCCAACGAGCGAAATAAATATGATTTTACTAGTTTTCATAAGGATTTAATTAATAGGGAGTTCAAAATAGGGTTTGAGTTCTTCAGGTGTGATGTCCAACATCCTTGTTTGTCTTACAATCAGAGGGAGTTCAATTTCGAAAAACTCTTTCCGTTTCCATTTTCGGATGATTCCAACCGCATCGCCACTTACATAATAGCCAACCCCGCGCTTGTTATCAATTATTCCGCGAGTCTGAAGCTCACTGTAGGTTCGCATCACCGTATTGGGATTGACTCCCATTTCAGCTGCAAGATCCCGCACTGAGGGGATCTTTTCACCCGGGGGGTACTTCCCCTCCATCACTTTCTCCGAGATACTGTCGGCAATCTGAAGAAAGATTCCTTTTGTATTTTTAAATTCCATTTTAAGCCTCCTTCTCTTTTAAACTAAACCAGGCGATCGCTAAAAAGGTCATGTTGATGATAAACATACTTATAGAAAGAAGTCTGATGACTGATTGACCATCCCTGAAGAAAATCTGATCTTTTCCAACAGGTCTCAGCCCATCGAGATTTAGGCTCTTATCAACTATGTATGCAAAAAGGAAATAGCCAATGACAACGATAGAAAAGGTTAGCAATGTTTTCACCAGCGGTGATTTTGAAAAATAGCCTGCTCCGGCAAATGGAGCAATAAAAATAAATAAGATACCCTGCAGTGTTAATATTAATGCCCAAAATTCAAATTTGCCATCCTTTACAATTGTTAAAAAGCCGTCCCGAAAGGAAAATTTATAGTTGACTAATTCAGGAAAATAGTAATGGAACACTGCACCTTCGAGGTTTGCAAGGATCCAGTAAAGTAGCGGCATAAGTATTATAAATACAACAATCCTCGAAAGTATTTCAAACACAAATTTTTCACCGTTTGTTGCCGGAAGCATCAGGTAAACCATGCTTTTCTCTTTTGAACGGAAGGGGGGAAATGAAAAACCGGCATATGCAATTCCACCTATTACAAATACTGAAATAAAAGTAGTCACAAAATGCATATTGCTCCAATCGCCAAAATTATTGATGGTCTGAGCAAAGACAAATGAAATAATCAAGCTTCCTGAAAATGCCGCCAAGGCTAATGGGTAACGCCTCTTGTTAATGATCAGTTTTTGTCTGAATAACAACATCAAACGGTGAAACGAAAATGAATTATTTGTTTGCATAGTTTATCCGATTTTATGGCCGTTTGTAACGGCGTTAAAAAGTAATTCGATATCGACTTCTGTCTCTTCCTGACCACAGGGAATCATCATCCGGTAACCTCCCGGGACCGCTTCACTGTAAATGGCCTCTTTCCTCTCCTCCGATGATCCTGAGACAAAGCATACCTTCTGTGCGATCTCCTGGATTGTCTGCTGGAAGATCACCGCTCCGTTATCAAGGACGATTATATTATCGATCAGATTTTCAACGTCTTTTACCTGGTGTGTCGAGATGATAACCAACTGATCTTCGTCGAGCGAGCCTGCCAGAATCTTCCGGAACAGCGCTTTCGAAGGGATATCGAGGCCATTGGTAGGTTCATCCAGGAGCAGTAGCCGGGATTTGGTAGAGAGTGCAAAGGCAATGAGGAATTTTTTCTTCTGCCCGTGTGAGAGGCGCTGCAGATGATGGTCAGGGTGCAGTTCAAATTCAGTGAGGATGGTGGTCATTAATTCCTTGTCGAAGCGCGGATAAAAGGGGGCCTGGGCTTTGAGGTAAGCGCTGATGTTAATTGCAGGGAAATAAAACTCCTCCGGAACAAGAAAAATATCAGTCAGCATCGACACCTCCCGCTTACCGGGAATGTAGCCAAGAACTGAGAGCTTTCCCGAAACGGGGTACAGCAATCCGGCCATAAGTTTGATCAGGCTGGTTTTGCCGGCGCCGTTTTTCCCAAGCAACCCGGTAATGCTTCCGGGTTTGAGCTCCGCCGACAAGCTCTTGAAAAGTGGCCTTTGCCGGGGGTAAGCAAAATGAAGGTCTTGAATCTGAATCATCTATTGCAGTTTTAATGTTTTAGTGTACTAACTAACTAATACAGTGCAAATATAAAACTATTTAATTCAGACTTCCTAATTATTTTAGGATAAAAGTGAAAATAATTAATAAAGGAACCCAAAAAGCCATAAAGGGATAAAATTATTAAAGCCTATTTCAATATCATCCTGCACGATAAAACTATTTTCAATTCCTGAAATTTGTTTTCCTGACTTACTTTTACCCCCGATTTCAAAAACAAATTGAT
>JAHEYS010000108.1:19808-21491 GCA_023251475.1 Prolixibacteraceae bacterium | reverse complement strand
CGACAAGTAGGATCAGATAGGGTAATGCGTCAAGATGATAGGCTTTGAGGATAGTCGAAAACAAAACCGACGCCATTATAAAAATTAGTAAAGAGAAAACTGAAATTTTAAGGATAAATTTTCTGGACAAATCAGACATAGATAATATACTTTATAAGTTATAAAACAATTTATATTGGTTCAGTTTCCGGGTTCTTATTTTTTCAGTATAGTTCTGAAAAGGTGGTATATTGCTACAAAAGCCATTAAGATAGTCAGGAGGATTGTAAAGACTGGTGTTTTCATTTTTAACCATTTATCCAATTCAATTCCTCCAAGAATACCGACAGCCGCTATCGCGATCATTTGAAATAAAAGGCTGGAATATTTCCCGTACTCTTTAAGGTAATTCATCTTTCCGCCATCCTCTTCACGCATCTTTTTCAATCATTTAGATCGTCATTTTTAAGTACCGGATCACTTTAGCATGAAAATCTCTCTGATTGAAAATGCAGAGGTTCTAAAGCAGTGACCTGCGATCGGCAAGTTTCATTATCACATCAATGATCTCTTCATGGCTCAATCTTGCACAGTTGAATTCAACATCATAGGCAAATGGTGGCTGATTTTTTTCCATATACCCATTTCGGAATTCAGCTCTCTCTTTGTCTACATGCAGCACAATCTTTTTCGCCTCTTCCGGGGAGATATTGCTTCGTTCACACATCACCCGTATTTTCCATTCCAGCGGAGCAAAAAGGCGGATATGTAGTGCACTCGGGATATCTCTTGAAAGGACTTCGCTACCCCTTCCAACTATTACTGCCTTCCCACGAACTGCAATGTTTCGGACAACCTCCTCAATCATTTTTCTTGCCTTCAAATTCGGGACATAGTATTTATCTGTAAATGAGACCACTATTTCATCAAGGAAGTTTTTATGTTCACCATTTGCAATTTCCTTAACCTTATCGGGATTAATCTTTAATTCATCAGAAGCGAGTTTTAGAATCTCTTTATTGATCCACTTCCAGTTAGAGGCAGGATCGCTAATTTTTTCATTAATCCTTTCAGTTAATTTTTCCGCTAACAGACTGGCGGAACAGCCACATTCTCTCGAAATGGTAATCACCGGACCTGGTTCAACCACTTTTCTGGTCGCATGCATGATGCGCTCATTCATGTATTTTAACAGTAGATTATCCATAGCTGATTAGATTTGATTTCAACTGCAAGTTAATACAAAATTGGGAGAAAAGTAATTGCTATTGAACAAAACAATAAGATTTATTTCAATCCGGAAACCTTCCCTGAAGCTGACGGTTTACCATCCATGCCGGATATTCAACGGGCAAATCACTGATGTTATTCAATTCCTTTAGTTCTTCCAGGCTTAGTTTCAGATTTACAGCGTTAATATTATCATTAAGTTGTTCAATCTTTTTAGCGCCAATAATTACACTGGTAACACCGGGCTGGCGAAGTACCCACGCCAATGCAACCTGTGCAGCCGTGACCTGATGGCGCCGGCCAATTTCGATCATCAAATCAATAATATCATAAGCTTTCTCTTTGTTAACCGGTGGAAAATTGAAAGTGTCTCTTCTGCTGTCACCGGCTGTCTCGTTGCTCCGGGTAAATTTTCCCGATAAAAAACCACCTGCCAGCGGGCTCCAGGGCATGATAGAGATCCCTTCGCTGAGG
>JAHEYS010000108.1:870-19798 GCA_023251475.1 Prolixibacteraceae bacterium | reverse complement strand
ATCCCTCCCTGCTATGGAGTAATAATTTTGTGTTGCCACAAATTTTCCCCATCCCATGCTTTCGGCAAATCCGTTGGCTTTCATCATCATCCAGGCAGGATGGTTACTCACGCCGATATAACGGACCTTTCCGGACCTGACAACATCTTCCAACCCGCGCATGGTCTCCTCAATTGGGGTAATCGGATCAACGCCATGAATATACAAAAGGTCGATGTGTGAAAGATTAAGCCTTTGAAGACTATCATTAACCGAATCTGTGATATGCAGCCGGGATAACCCCACCTGGTTGGCATGTGGTCCCATGCGAATCCTGACTTTTGTTGCAATTACAAGTTGCTGACGCGAAAGTCCGAGATCTTTAATCGCTACACCAAGCATGATTTCAGATAATCCTTCCGAATATCCATTGGCAGTATCAATAAAATTAATTCCCCGATCTGTCGCTGTTTTTACGATACGGGTCACTTCGTCCTGAGGTACTTCACCCATTGCCTTCCAATATCCTTTGCCACCAAAAGTCATAGTGCCAAGGCAAAGTTCAGAAACAAGGACACCGGTTTTTCCCAGTTGGTTGTATTTCATAATCTGTGTTTTATATTTATCAGTGAACAAGCTGCTTTACGGAAAGTTTTAACCATTCAGTTTGAAATAGCTATCCTCACTTTTTTGTTTTTCACCTTTTCATCCCTGACCGCAGTTATTGCCTGGCGTGCTTTAATCCGGCTGATTGCCACAAAGGAGGCGTTATCTAGTATGGTTATTAAGCCGATATCCTCTTTTTGCAGATTTCCCTTCTGAATCAGAAAACCGACAATATCTGTTTTACTTATTTTATCTTTTTTACCTGCGCCAATATAAAGGGTGATCCACTGAGGAGGATCCGGTAATCTGATTAGCTCAGGCAATTCAATCAATTGGGGTGAAGTATTGATAAATGCGGGTAGTTGTTCTTTATCTGCAAGTACCAGCCACGCTGTCCCTTCCGCATTCATGCGTGCAGTGCGTCCATTCCGGTGGATAAAGGCCTCTTCCGAATTAGCACCCTGATAATGAATGATATTCTTAATTTCAGGAATGTCGAGTCCTCTGGACGCCAGGTCGGTAGTAATCAGTATCTGGTGACTACCATTTCTGAATTTGAGCAACGCCCGCTCCCTTTCGTCCTGTTCAAGACCACCGTGAAAGGTGTCATGTACAACACCTTCATCAGAAAGGAGTTCGTGGATCCGGTCAACCGCTTCACGGTGATTGCAAAACACCAGTGTTGGTTCGTTTCCAAGTGTACATACCAATCGGATAAGGACATCGAGTTTATCCTTCTCTTTCGCCCTGACTGCTTTAAGGACAATATTGGGACGATTCTCTTCAGATAGGAAATTAAGGGTAACCGGATCCTTAACCCCGGAAAATTCGGGTATTTCAATTGCCTGAGTGGCAGAGGTCAGGATTCTTTTTTTAATTTTAGGAAGTTGGCTGATAATATAACTCATGTCCTCACTAAAGCCCATTTCGAGTGATTTGTCAAATTCGTCAAGAACCAGCAGATGCACCGATTCAGGATTAAAACTGCCCCGGCGTAAATGGGCGGCAATCCTGCCTGGTGTGCCGATTAATACCACCGGTGGTTCTGAAAAATTATTCCGCTCTGTTTTAAACGGATGGCCGCCATAACAGCAATTTACCTTGAAACCGCTCCCCATCAACCGGAAAACCTGCTCGATCTGTAAGGCCAATTCACGGGAAGGAGCCAATATAAGCGCTTGTACTCCTGATGTTTTATTATTCAGATGGTGTAGCAAAGGAAGGAGAAATGCCACAGTTTTTCCTGAACCTGTCGGCGCAAGCAGAACAATATTATTTGCTTTCAGATCGCTGCTGATCATTGCGCTCTGGATCTCATTCAATGATCCGAATTTCAAATTCTCTAAAACCTTAGCGGTGATATCTTCCTTTTGCTTCATCCGGCAAAGATAACGCTATTGTGGTGATTTTTCTGCTCTGATCTGTCAATCAAAAATTTAATGGGGAAGTGTTATGCAAAAAGTTAATAAACTGTGATTTAAGTTCCTCTTTTTAACTTCTGACAACCATTCAAATTTTCTTTAGGGAAAATACCCTGAAAGTGCCGCCGGGGAATAAATTTTTGTTAATTTCAACCGCTAAAATCAATGATAATCTACTTATGATTCAGCAGTTTTTCTATCCGTTTTTATTTCTTTTTCTGTTTTCCTGTGCCGGAAATACGGGACCCAGGCCGGTTTCAAACAAAATTATTCCTCATGAGGAGGTTAAATTAGCTGAGAATAAGTCTCTGAACGCGGAAATGGTACACTTTGAGGGTGGAACATTTGTGATGGGGTCGGAGAAGGGGTTGCCGAATGAACGACCAGTTCATCCTGTGACCGTCAAATCATTTTATCTGGATAAAACACCGGTGACGGTAGGACAATTCAGAAAATTTGTTGAAGCAACCGGATTTAAAACAGATGCGGAAAGATTTGGAGACTCAGGGGTTTTCGATTATAACACGAAAGGGTGGTCGCTCTTACAGGGGGCCAGTTGGAGAGCCCCACTTGGGAAGGAGCCTCCACTGGCGGAGGATAATTATCCGGTAACGCAAGTGAGCTGGAACGATGCTGTAGCTTATTCACAATGGGCTGGAAAACGTTTACCCACTGAAGCAGAGTGGGAATATGGAGCGCGATGTGGCGGAAAAAACAGTTTCCGGTTTAGTTGGGGCGATCAGTTAAAGGTCACCGGGAAATTTAAGGCCAATGTCTGGCAGGGAAATGATATCAATTCAGTGCAGGGTGAAGATGGTTTTGTGAATTCTTCTCCGGTCGGATATTATGGTGAAACTTCCTGCGGACTTACCGATATGGGCGGAAATGTTTGGAATTGGTGTTCCGATGTTTATCAGCCTTATCCGGGAAATAACGATCCCTTTCAGCTAAATGATCAATTGCGGGTAATCAGGGGTGGTTCGTTTCTGTTTGATCAGAATGGAGAATACAGTTATACCGTAACCGGACGTGGATTTAATACCACTGAGACTTCTCTTTTTAATACAGGTTTCAGATGTGCCAGGGATGACAAGTAAAGGATGAAAAGTTGAAATTTTAGAATGTTTATATAAATCTTTTAACCAATTATTTAGCTAATTTCAATCAAATGGACAGTAAAAACAAGATTTCGCGCCGCACTTTTGTCGGGACAACTGCTTCAGCAGCTGCATTCACAGTAATTCCGGCTGTTACATTCGCGGCAAATGTAGGAACCGAAAAAATCCGGCTGGGATATATCGGGACTGGTATTCAAAGTCATGGTTTGTTGAAGAACCTGAGTAAATGTCCTGAAACGGTGGTGATAGCCTGCTGTGATGTGGTTTCCACCAAATTGGAGAAGTTTAAAGGGGAAGCGCAGCAGTTAAATGATGCGAAATGGAAAGGTGAAAAGCACGAAGTCACCGGTTATAAAAATTACAGGGAACTTCTTGAACGAAAAGATATTGATGCAGTGGTGATTGCAACACCGGATCATTGGCATGCACAGGTGGCGGTCGATGCAGCTAAAGCAGGGAAGGATATTTATTGCGAAAAACCTATGGCGCTTACTGTGGCCGAAGGTCGTGCAATGGTCAATGCCACACGTAAATACAAAAGAGTTTTTCAAACCGGGAATATGCAGCGTTCATGGCGCAATTTCCGCCATGCAGCAGAATTGGTTTTGAATGGTTACATCGGTGAAATTAAGGAGGTCAATGTTTGCGTTGGACCTCCCGTAAAAGCACTGGATCTCCCTTCTGTTCCCACACCGTCAACTGTCGACTGGAATATGTGGGTTGGTCCTTCTTTCTACCGCGATTACAGTCCTGTATTGTCGCCACCTGTCGAGGACACCCATTTCCCAAGTTGGCGCAACTATCGTGAATTTGGAGGGGGAATGATTACCGACTGGGGAGCACATATGTTTGATATCGCGCAGTGGGGACTGGGAATGGATGAATCAGGCCCTGTGGAATTTAATCCCCCGACGGAACACGCCGTAATCGGATTACAGATGAAATATAAAAATGGTGTAATCCTGAATCACGCTAACTGGGGAGAATCCAATGCAGTACAGTTTATTGGAACAAAAGGGATAATAGAGGTAAGCCGCGGCTTTTTACGATCAGATCCGGCAACTATTGTTGAAACGGAGATTAAATCCACAGATAAGAGGCTGTATAAAAGTGATGATCATTATCAGGATTGGATTAATGCCATTAAAAAGCGGACAAGGCCAATTTCTGATGTAGAAACAGGTCATAGAACGGCTTCACTCTGTAATATTGCCAATATTGCCTATGAACTGCAACGACCGTTAAAGTGGAACCCAAAGAAGGAGCATTTCATTGATGACGCCGCTGCCGACAGGATGCTTTCCCGAACTTACCGTGGAAAGTGGAATTTTCTTGATTTTTAACCATTTCTCAAATCAAGAGATGCATTTTGGAAACTTTTAGAACCTCTTTTACGTTTTAGAGTTAATCAAATACTCAATATTATGGAAAGGATTAACCGCAGAAAGTTCATTTATAACAGCGCCATTGGATTATCCGGATACGCAGCGCTTACTGCTGCCGGTATGACCAGTCAGGGTTTTATCCCCGCCACTGCTTTGGTTGATAAAGTCAAGCTTGGTAATACAGGACTTACCATTTCGCGCATTGCGATGGGTACAGGCTCGATTGGGGGGAATCATCAGTCGAATCAAACCCGACTGGGACTCCCCACTTTTATAAAAATGGCCCGCCATGCGTATGACCGAGGGATTCACTTTTTTGATACCGCCGATAGTTACGGTTCTTATCCATTTGTGAAAGAGGTGTTTAAGGAGATTCCGCGTGAGAAGGTCACCTTGCTGGGGAAAATGTGGACCTATAACGATCCCGCAACCAGTGAGCCTGTGGATAAGGCGCTCGACCGTTTTCGTTCTGAAAGCGGAAGCGATTACTTCGATATCATGTTGCTTCACTGTATGACCAATGGAAAATGGCCCGAGGAGAAAAAAAGGTATATCGATTATTTTTCGGAGGCCAAACAAAAAGGAATTATCAGGGCTGTTGGGGTATCATGTCACAATATTGATGCTTTAAAAGTTGCAGCGGATGACCCGTGGGTGGATGTTATTCTATCACGTATTAATCCTTTTCAGTCGCACATGGATGGGACACCCGCTGAAATTAATGCCATTCTTGGTAAAGCCCGAAATAACGGTAAAGGAATTATCGGGATGAAGATCTTTGGAAACGGAGATAAAATACTGGAGAATGAGCGGGAGGAATCAATCACCTTTGCACTGAAAAAGAGTAATATTCATGGGATGACCCTGGGCATGGAAAGCATTGCACAGATGGATGATGCAGTTGACCGTGTGATGCGGATATTGAAAAGTTAGCCGGATCAGGGCAAATACAAACCTTAAAATGTGTAGCAGAGATACGATTAATCGCATCGCTGCTGCACATTTTGCGAATCATAGATATTTTAGTATAAGCTGCTTATTAAGTTTTAATAGAGATGACAAAATTTGACAGAAGGGCCTTTCTCTTTAAAGGGGCCGCAGGTGTAGCCTGTGCTTCGGCGATCAGCGCAGTTATTTCCCAGCCCTTATTCGCGGCGACTAAACCCGCAACTGTTGATCGCGTTTCGCTTGGCAATTCAGGACTCAAAGTTCCGAGGATCGCCTTTGGTACAGGAACAAGAGGGTGGAAGCGGGAATCGAATCAAACCCACCTTGGAATGAAAAACTTTGTGGATTTATCGCGGTATTGTTACGACCGGGGAATCCGATTTTTCGATGCTGCCGATATGTATGGATCACACACATATGTTGCTGAAGCATTGAAAGTCCTCCCCCGTGAAAAGATTACCCTTCTTACCAAAGTAATGGTCTATAATCAGCAGGGATGGTATGAAAAGGAACCTTTTTCAACCAGTTTTGACCGTTTCAGAAAGGAACTGGGAACAGATTATTTCGATATCTTCCTGATGCATTGCATGAACAACGGACAATGGTCAACCGAATATAAAAATCATATGGACGGACTTTCTGAAGCGAAACAGAAAGGACTGATCAAAGCAGTCGGCGTTTCATGTCACAGCCTGGATGCCATGATTGACGCAGCGTCAAATCCGTGGGTCGATGTGATCCTCGCAAGAATCAATCCCAATAGCATCAGAATGGACGGCACTCCTGAAAAAGTGATGTCGGTGCTGGAAACTGCCCGGGAAAATGGTAAAGGGATTATCGGGATGAAAATCTTCGGTTGCGGAGAGCTGATAAAGGAGGAGGAGCGTGAACAATCATTAAATTATGTTATTAAGAGTGGAAACGTCCATTGTATGACCCTGGGTCTGGAAAGTAAGGAGCAGGTGGATGATGCTGTGAGCAGGGTGATGCGGATTGCCGGTAGTTAACAATCTTAATCTTGTTGTTGGACTGTTAATTTTGATCTAAAAGAACTAAAATGAATATTTGATGAATGACCATTTGAAATCCATTTTTTTATCGTTTGTGCTAATCGTCTTCCTGCTTTTCAGTATCCAGGACGGAAAAGCAAATAGTAATTCACTTAAATTATGGTATGATAAGCCGGCAAAAGATTGGATGACAGAAGCCCTGCCCATCGGAAACGGACGGTTAGGGGGGATGATTTTTGGCGGAACAACTACCGAGCGGATCCAGTTTAATGAGATTAGTCTTTGGACCGGAAATGAAAAAGAGACCGGGGCCTATCAGGCATTTGGCGATCTGTTTGTTGATTTTGATAAATCATCAGATATTCAGCAATATAAGCGTGAACTTGATCTTAACAATGCGGTACAAACCATCAGTTATCGGTCAAACGGAGTTCATTATAAAAGGGAATATTTTAGCAGTGCAAAAGATCAGGTGATGATACTGAGGATCAGTGCAGACCGAAAAGGAAGTTGCAGTGGCGCGATCCGCATGACCGATATGCACAATGGGAAAATTGAGTTTTCAGGTAAGACCATCAATATAAATGGGGTACTGGAAAACGGATTGGTTTATGAGGCTGGAGTAATTGTTTTAAATGATGGGGGAGAGGTCAAGGTTTTGGAGAACTCCCTTAAATTTGAGCATTCAAATAGCATAATGCTGATCCTTGCGGCAGGAACCAATTATCTCCCTGATTACAGTAAAGGATGGAGGGGAGAGCATCCGCATCGTCTTGTTGAAAAACATTTGAATGAGGCCTCACTTCTTTCCTATCAAAAATTATTTGACCGGCACATTGCTGATTATCAGCATTTATTTAAAAGGGTAGATTTGAATCTGGGTGAAAGTAAACCAGTTGTCCATGCATTACCGACTGATCAAAGATTAGTTGCCTACAAAAAAGGGGGGTCTGATCCTGATCTGGAGGAGTTGTTTTTTCAATTTGGAAGATACCTTTTAATCAGTTCCTCCCGACCCGGTTCATTACCTGCGAATCTTCAGGGTATTTGGAATAATTCGAATAATCCCCCCTGGCGATCTGATTACCATTCAAATATCAATATTCAGATGAATTACTGGCCAGCTGAGGTGACCAATCTGAGCGAGTGTCACCTGCCACTGATCAATTACATTAATAATCAGCGCGAAGTAAGGAAAAAGGCGACGCATGAATATTATAAATCGCAAAAAGGTTGGACGGTTCAGACTGAAAACAATATTTTTGGTGCGGGAAGTTTTGTCTGGAATCCGCCAGCCAGCGCATGGTATTGTCAGCATCTTTGGGAGCATTATGTTTTTACCAACGATCACCGGTACCTCAGGGATGTCGCATATCCAGTTTTGAAAGAGATTTGTGAATTCTGGGAGGAACGTCTGATCCCGGATGCAAACGGGGCCTTGGTCACACCTGACGGCTGGTCGCCTGAACATGGTCCTCATGAACCCGGCGTGACCTATGACCAGGAGATAATCTGGGATTTATTCACCAATTATATGGAAGCTTCGCAGATTTTAAATCTCGACCCTGATTACAGGTTTAGAATATCCGAATTACGCGAAAAACTGCTTAAACCTCAGATCGGTAAATGGGGGCAGCTGATGGAATGGAGTGTCGACAGGGATGACTCCACAGACACGCATCGCCATATATCGCACCTTTTTGCGCTTCATCCCGGGAGGCAGATCTCCCTGACGGCAACTCCTGAACTGGCAGCAGCGGCAAAGCGAACGCTGATTTCACGTGGCGATCAAAGTACAGGCTGGGCCATGGCATGGAGAATCAATTTCTGGGCACGCATGTTCGAGGGTGACCATGCTTATCTGCTTTTGCGAAATCTGATGTCGGTTGTCGGTAATGTGGGCACCAATTATGAGAAAGGCGGAGGAATATATGCAAATCTCTTTGATGCTCATCCCCCTTTTCAGATTGACGGTAATTTTGGTGCAACAGCCGGAATTGCTGAGATGCTTGTTCAATCCCAGGCGGGAGAGATTACACTTTTACCTGCATTGCCCGCTGTTTGGTTTACCGGATCTGTAAAAGGATTAAGGGCCCGGGGTGGTTTTGTGGTAGATATTTCCTGGGATCACGGTAAAGTGACCAGGTATCGGATCGCCTCAGCAAATGGTGAAAAGGCCATTGTTCGTGTCAATGGGGAAGTGAAAACAGTTCAGGCGGATAAATTAGACCACCTTCGCTAATTTGCCGATTTGCCCGCTGGCAGAAAAATCACCGGTTAATTCAGGTAATAAACAAATCCAATTGAACCCGATACAGAACTTATTGGGATAGCGTTACTTCCATTTCCAAGTTTTTCTGTCAGTATGGTTTCACCTTGCTTTGTAACCCTGGTTTGTTCAAATTTGATAAGTGCTCTCGATTGGTAGTAGTCAACAGCAATCTTAAAATTTAAACGGTCTGAAATGGGAAATCTCAGCGAACTACCCGCAAGTATGCCATATGAAACATTCATATTCGAGGTATTAGTGTCCAAATATTGCCAGTTATTAGCCGGTTTAATATAACTCAATTTCTGCTGCGGCAGATACGCAATATTCATTCCTCCAAGCAGTTGGAAATCCCAATAAATACGATTGAAATTAATCGTGTAAACCGGGCCGGTCAGTAAGGCATTCCACATCCAGGAATTTGTATTTAAAGAGAGAAACGAACGATCTGCCTCTGCAATTGAAATGCCGGCCGCATTCATCCTTGATTCAAGTTTTGTCCCAAGCCAGTTTCGATCAACGGGGCTTGTATTGATCATCACAGCACCTTTAATGCCCCAGTTGTCACTAAGGGGATAAGTAGCGTCAAGCAGAAGATTAAACCCGTTCTGTGCATACCCTGATTCACTGTTGTCAATAATTGTTTGTTTAAAAGTTCCCAAAGGAAATGACTTACCCATTGAAAAAGAGAAATACCAGTTGTCTGATTGTGCATAACCACTGATTGATAAAACGATAAATGCAATAAAAAAAGCTGTTTTTTTCATCTCTGCGAATATAATTTAATAAACACGCTACTACAATATAATAATTAAAACGGATAAAGGTTCCAATTATGGATGGGTTTTATCACTGAAAGGTTGTAATAAAGGGAAGGATATTTCCCTGAATAATTTCTCCCGTCTCCTGATCTAACTTATTTCCGGAAAGGCTGTGTGGAATTGTGAAAATAACGATCGTAATAAGTGAAGCTGCAATTATCCAGAGAACAGCACTTTTTTTCCTGATCATAATCATTGCAAGGAGCCATAATAATATAGCAATCAATGTTTTATTTTCTGTAAGATCCCATCCAAAGGGTATGCCGGTCCACCATTTATTAAATGCGTACTTCTGAACAAGAGGTCCTGATACCAGACCACCAATCATTAGGATAATAAAGGTGATTACTGACAAAAATTTGTAATAACTAATTTTAAAAAGTGCATACAACCCGGTTACATTACTGAAAAGCATCGCGAGGAACATCATAAAAACATGTACAATCAGCACATATTCCGGAACTTCGCCGGTAAAACGGATAATAATTGGAGCATCTGATCCAATTTTAAGCGGTGTTCTATCTTTGGTAAGATTAATCTTGTACTCAATTTTACCGGCTGGTGGCTGAACCGGAAGAAAGGCCACCAACTTGTCGCCTTCTCTTTTAAAATCCACTTTATTCATTTCATCGTTTGTGGGATATTTACGGAACAGGAGAACACCCTTCACAGTTATATCAGAAATTTGAAGTATCACCGGGCAATCATTTTTGCCCGAATGTGAACGCAAAAATTTTAAAGGAAATTTCTGAATCCCTGTATTTACTTCTGTATTAATTGGATATGTCGGTCCAGTTATCCACTGATAAACTGCGGCTGATGCAGTTAGCAGCAAGGCCAAAATCCAAATTGAGCTTCTCATTGTTAGTATTAAGCGATTTTTGATCCGTGAAAATAACATTAAATAACTATTTTTACAACTTCAACATTTTTTTAAACATAAATACAATTGAATTTGCAAACTATTGTTTTGGTATTAATTTGTTTACTTAGCTCTATTTCTGTTAATGCAGAGGTCAAAAAAGAGGGTGGACTTAGAATCAATTTTGTAGTCAATAAATAGTGATGCTAAAAATCCGGGTTCCTCCCCGGATTTTTTTATTTTTACATGTCTAAACTGATTATACTCTTTAAGTCAACGCTACACCGTATATAAACCTTTGTTATGGTTCTGAATTACATCTGGATATTTTTCTTTTTAATTGCCTTTGTCATTGGACTGGTCAAAATGATCTTCCTGGGTGATATGCAGGTTTTTCCTGATATGGTCAATTCAACATTTGAGATGGCTAAGAGCGGATTTGAGATTTCACTCGGACTTACCGGGGTGCTTACCTTGTGGTCAGGCATCATGAAAATAGGGGAGAGCGGAGGAATTGTTACAATTATATCCCGGTTGATTGGTCCATTTTTAAACAAACTCTTCCCCGAATTGGGAAGCAACCATCCGGCTTACGGTCCGATGATGATGAATTTTGCCGCCAATATGCTCGGGCTTGATAATGCTGCAACTCCCATGGGATTGAAGGCAATCAGTGAAATACAAAAAACAAATCCGAATAAGGATACTGCCTCAAATGCCCAGATTATGTTTCTTGTTTTAAATGCTTCAGGTCTTACCATTATACCCATCTCGATCATGGTCTACCGGGCACAGCTGGGGGCAATGGATCCTTCTGATGTATTTATTCCGATTTTACTGGCGACCTTTTTCTCGTCGATTACCGGTCTTATCGTGGTGTCGCTGTACCAACGGATCAATTTGTGGGACCGAACCATCATTGGTTACTTATCAACGCTTTTCCTGTTTATTTTCGGACTGATCTACTGGACCAGTTCACTGACTCAGGAAAGTCTTTCATTATATTCTAAGGTGATTAGCAACTTAATTCTTTTTTCGATTATTATTGGTTTTCTCCTTCTTGGGCTTAGGAAAAAGATCAATGTGTATGAAACCTTCATTGATGGCGCCAGGGATGGATTTACCACCGCCGTAAAAATTATCCCCTATCTTGTAGCGATTCTGGTAGGTATTGGTGTATTTCGCGCCTCCGGAGCAATGGATTTTATGACTGCCGGGGTAAAGTGGGGCGTGGAGGCGGTTGGGATAAACAGTGATTTTGTAGGCGCGCTCCCTACTGCACTGATGAAACCGCTGAGCGGCAGCGGCTCCCGGGGTATGATGGTTGACGCGATGAAAACTTTTGGACCTGATTCATTTATCGGAAGACTCTCCTGCATTGTGCAGGGGGCCGGAGACACTACTTTCTTTGTACTGGCAGTTTACTTTGGCGCCGTTGGAATTAAAAAAACCAGGTATGCCCTTACCTGTGCATTGCTGGCCGATTTGGTGGGAGCTATTGCTGCAATTTTCATCGCCTATCTGTTTTTTCACTGATATTCACAGAAATCCCCGGAAGGAGCTGATCCTCTCCGGGGATTACATGAATATTTGATAATAAAGTGCTTTCGCACCGCTTACTTTTTGTCTGCTTCTTTCTTTGTGCAAGTAGCGGCATCTTTCTTACAACATTTTGCGTCGGCAGCCTTGTCGCCACTTTTGCAACATGCAGCTTTGTCACCACTTTTAGTACAAGCTGTTGCCGGTTTTTCTTTACTTTTGGCATCATCTGCATTCACATTGGCAGCTGCCAGGGTCAACCCTGCGACCATCACAAACAAATAAAATAATTTTTTCATCTTAAATAATTTAGCATTAATAATAATCAGCTCTCAAGGATTTACCGGTGTCTGATTTCAAATGACAAAAAATCGAAATGGCGGGACGAATCCAACGGAACCGAGTTTCAAATTTGGTGAATTTTATTTGAATTTCCCTAAAAAATAATTATTTTTATAATATTCACATATTTAAATGCTTACATGCATTTAGAATGAAAAAATGTTACCTCATCGCACGCTGGTCATCAATAAAAACGTCATATTCAGCTCCTTTTTGGATGTAATTAAGAAACAATCTAAACAAGGTTTACTTATTTTTGATGGTGTGGAATGATATTACGCAATTTTCCTGTCAATTGATTCCTTATCATTGCACTGAATTTCAAATTTCCCGAAAACCGGTTTTCGGACTTAAATGTGAGGTATGGTATCGAATAAAATTGTGTTGGCAGTGGAGAAGGTTTTCAGGGAATTGGATGAGCATATGTTGCTAACAACTTCAATTACAGGGATGAAATGTGCTCATCTTTGTGATCTGTGTTGTCGCAAAAAAAATATTGAGGCTAGTCCAATCGAATTTCTGCCCCTGGCGGCATGGCTGTATGAGACGGGAAAGGTGGATGAATTTCTGACCCGGCTTGATGAAAGTGAGGAGTCGGGCCGGTGTCCGCTTTTGATCCCTGATGCCTGGAAAAATGGAAATGGCGGTTGTTGGAATTATGAGAAACGGGGACTGATTTGTCGTCTGTTTGGTTTTGGCTACCGCCTTACCCGTGAAGATCAGCCTGAATTGGTCACCTGTAAAATTTTAAAAGAAAGATCACCCGAAGATGTTGCCAGAGCGCAGCAACTTGGGATTGAAAAACCTGACCAAATTCCCCTTTTTCGTAACTACTCAATGCAGCTTTATAGTATTGATCCGGATCTTGCTCTTAATCAATTGCCTATTAATAAAGCCATCAGGCTGGCAATCGAAAAACTGTATTTTCAATATTCGCCTGATATTGAATTAGATAGCACTGAGGAGGCTGAATTGGAAGTGGTGTCAAAATCAGGGATAGACAATAGTCAGCAGTTAGGTCAGGTTTAATTAAATCTGAATAAAAACTAGAGGATACTATTCTCTTTCATGTAGTTAACAATCCGTTTTGCATGATGAATATCTTCGCCGTTTAATTTTTGAAAAATTTTCGCAACCATCGAATTTTGGATTGCTGTCATAAAAAGTTCAAAATGGGACTCCCCAATTGAATTTTCAAGATCGCAGGCAAATTTAAATGCCGCTGTTCTCGTCAGCGAACCGGTTTTGTAAAGCTCAATTTGTTCTTTTATAAGATGATTTTTTTTCTTAAGTTCTTCAGTTTGAATATCCAGTGAATTATATGGTAAAATACTATCACCCAGAAATATATCATCGATTGATTCGATTATGGCAGCGTGATTCATCTCCTCAATGGAGAGATTCCACCAAAAATTATGGTCCTGTGGAAATTTCACACTAAAGTACTGATAAAGATCACCAATATTGAGTTCCAGGGCCACCGACTCACCTAGAAACCGTCTGATAACGTCATCCATCGTAAATTATAATTAGTAATATGAATTTAAAACTCCTGTAAAATTATTGTAATTATTGAGAGGATGGTCCGGTTTTCAAGGTATTTATCATTCATTTATCCAAAATCCGAATGCGTCAAAGGTTGTTAACCCGGTATATGGATTTAATTATTGTTTTATTACCTTTGCCTATGCGGTGGTATTTTTTTTTGTGAAATTATGCATTAACCACAGCTTTGGCTGCAAAATCCGAATTAATTTTATGCTAAGAACTTTGCTGATTGCCGGATCCGGCGGATTCATTGGAACCATCTTACGATTTTTGGTTTCCCGCTACTTTCAGGAGAACACCTTTTCCCTTTTTCCATGGGGAACATTCACTGTGAATATTGTGGGGAGTCTTTTAATAGGAATTTTTTACGGTATGTCGGAACGGGGAAACCTGCTCACTGCAGAGGGGAGGTTATTTCTGACAGTTGGAATTTGCGGCGGATTTACAACATTTTCATCTCTTTCTAATGACGCATTTATATTGCTTCAGGAAAAAGAGTGGCTTAAACTGAGTCTTTATGCCTCTCTGAGCTTTTTCCTTGGACTGGTGGCAGTTTACCTTGGTCGTACACTTATTAAATCACTTTAAAATGGAAATCAATATGCCAACTGTATTACTTCGGATTTTTATCAGTTCTACAGACCATCTCAAGCAGGTTCCCCTTTATGAATCAATAGTTTTTGCTGCAAAAAAAGAGGGATTGGCCGGGGCAACGGTATGCAAAGGGATTTTGGGATATGGAGCAAGTTCAGTAATACACTCTTATAAATTCTGGGAAATTTCCGATAAGGTACCCGTTGTGATTGAGATCGTAGATGAAGAGACCCGGGTCCGGAAATTTTATGAATCAATCAGACCCCAGCTTGAGACGATGCGGTACGGATGTCTGGTGACAATTGAAAATATTGAAGTGTTGCTCCTGAAATCCGGCAAAATCAGAACGCCATAACTTATTGTGAGTCAAAATATTTGATTTATATTGCCACTCTGTTACTCCCGGAAGATTACAATGGATATTTGATAATAACAAATTCGGCAGGCTTTAAAACCTGCCGAATTAGTTACCGGAAAACCTATTTTCCAAAGACATATTTCATCCAGGCTTCTGCCATCAGTTTGGCTCCGGCAATGGAGGGATGAACGCCATCACCTGTCCAATAGGTGGGTGGGGCAATTTTGGCAGCCTTGGCAAAAATGGTGTGGTAAGGGATAAAAATTGCATCAAATTCTATGGCAAGTTTTCGGGCTGCTGCACGATACTGATCGAATTCGGGGAACCAGGTTTGGTCAACTGCCCTGCATCCCAGAACTGCAAAAGGCTCACAAATCACTAGTTTAACTTCAGGAAGCGCTTCTTTGGTCCTTTTGAGCAATGTCCTGAAATCCTTTTCGTAAACCTCTACTGTCCCCGTGTAATTGCCATTGTGCTTATGCCAATAATCATTCACACCAATCAGAATACTTAATACAGAAGGTTTCAGGTCCAGACAGTCAATTTGCCACCGGTCAGCTAACTGATATACTTTGTTCCCGCTAATCCCTCTGTTAAATACATTCATTCCCTTTGTTGCAAATGTATTTAAAAGTTCTGCCGCAGCAAGAAAAGCATAACCACTACCAAGCGCACCCTGATTATTTGGACCTTTACTTTCCCTGTTCCTCCCTGCATCGGTGATTGAATCTCCCTGAAATAGTATTATGTTACTATCTTTTAGAGTATTACGGCCAATTTTTGGTGCAGGAGATCCCATTTCACTCTCAATAGCTGACAACATTGCCGGAATGGCGGTTAATCCGGCGGTTCCAATAAAAGCGTGTTTCAAAAAATTTCTTCTGTCTGACATTATTTACAGTATTAAATTATATGATAGTTCAATTAAAAGATAAAATTAGCATTTCATTTTTTTAAAGCCAATGTTTTTTTAAGCTTTATAATGACAAATATTAATTTTACATTAAATCAAAAATGGATTCATATGCTAAAACTCAGAAATACAGACCTGTAAAATTTATTTTACTCTTAAAGATTCGCCAACTGATAAATAAAATTCTACTTTTGTCGGCGACCGTGTGCGGACACGGCTAAATGTTCTGATAATTCTCAATGCAGGGAAGGATCAAATAATGTTAATCAACAATGTTAAAACTCAACAGAAGCACAATGAATCATCTTCCGGTTTATCCGGAAAGAATTCTGCAATTTGGTGAAGGGAATTTCCTAAGGGCTTTCGCCGACTGGATGGTTACAAAAATGAATGAAAAAGCTGGATTCAATTCAGGAGTGGTGGTGGTTCAACCTATCGAAAGGGGGATGGTCGACATGATCAATGCCCAGGACGGACTGTATCATGTCTATTTGAAAGGGATTAAAGATGGCAAACCGGTAAAAGAGTTTACCTTGGTTGATTGTATTACCCGGGGATTGAATCCATATACTCAATTAAATGAATATAAAAGTGTTATAAATAGTCCGGACCTGCGATTCATCATCTCTAACACAACAGAGGCGGGAATTTCCTGGGACGGGAGCGATTGTCTGGAGATGGATATTCAGAATTCATTTCCTGGTAAGATGACCGCTTTGCTTTACGAACGGTTTAAAACCTTCAGGGGCGAACACTCCAGTGGTCTGATTATCATATGCTGTGAATTAATCGACCGAAATGCTGATATTCTGAAGAAATTTGTTCTGAAACATAGTCTGAACTGGAAATTGGAGCAGGCGTTTATTGATTGGATAAACAATTCATGCGCATTTTGCAATTCATTGGTGGATAGGATCGTACCAGGTTTTCCAAAGGAGGAGATCGATTTAATTCAGCAGGAACTGGGATATGAGGATAACCTTGTGGTGGTTGGAGAGTATTTTCACCTTTGGGTCATTGAAGGGCCGGAATGGGTGCAAAAGGAGTTTCCAGCTGAGAAAGCCGGCCTTGATGTGAAATTTGTAAAAGATATGAAGCGGTTCAGGGAACAAAAAGTGCAAGTCCTCAATGGCTGTCATACTGGTAGTTATGCGGTTTCTTTTTTGAGTGGAATGGATACTGTACGCGAAGCCTTTGAAAATCTGGAGGTGGGGAATTTTATGAAAGAAATGGTGTATGACGAGGTATTACCTGTACTCGATGGAACAGAGAAGGAACTTAAGACATTTGCAAATAAAATTCTTGAACGGTTCAGGAATCCATATATCCGGCATCAGTGGCAAAGCATCGCCTTAAATGCCATGTCCAAATGGGAAACCCGGAATCTCCCTACCTTGTTGAATTATTATGAAACGCATGGAATGCTTCCACAGAAAATTGTATTTTCGCTTGCAGCGATGATCGCCTATTTTAAAGGGGAAGCAAATGGCGTTAGTTATAAAGTTCAGGACGATCAGTGGATCATCGATTTTTACAAGGGGGCCTGGAATGCCTGTGACGGACGTCCAATATCTGTTCAGGCTTTGGTTCAAAAGGTGCTGAAACTTGAAAAAGTATGGAAGTGTGATCTTAATGAGGTTCCAAACCTGACCATCTCGGTGACTTGTTATTTGTTTCTTATTGAGCAGGTTGGAATGAAAAAGGCAGTGAAGGCGGTTCTGAGTGAAAATAATCCATTGATGAAAATTGGTCTGGAATCCCAGGTATGATCTTTACCTGCGAATACAGAAATAACTATAATTAAAAGCAAAGCATAAATAAAAAATACCCTTTAGTGGAAAAATTTATAAGGATCAACCCTAACGACAATGTTGCAGTCTGTCTTGAATTGACCGCAATCGGGGAAACAGTCATTATCGGAGAATTGGAGATCAAAGTGAGGGAGGAGATTCCTGTTGGGCATAAAATAGCATTATTTCAGTTACCGGAAGGGACCAATGTGGTCAAATACGGTGAACCGATCGGGCATACAACTTGCTTAATAGAAGCAGGTTCCCATATCCATTCTCAAAATCTGAAGACCAGCCTGTCTGGTACACTCGAATATGAATTCAACCAAAAACTCAGAAATATCGCACCTGTTGCTGGCAAAAGGCGATTTCTTGGATACCAGCGTACAAACGGTGAGGTTGGAATTCGAAACGAACTCTGGATCGTTCCCACTGTTGGTTGTGTTAACGGTCAGGCGCAACAAATCCTTGATCAATTCAGAAATAATAATAAGCCTTTGGAGATTGATGCCGCCGAGGTATTCAAACACAATTATGGGTGTTCGCAACTTGGTGATGATCATGTAAATACAAGAACAGCGCTTGTTAATCTGGTAAAACATCCTAATGCCGGTGGCGTATTGGTACTTAGTCTGGGTTGCGAAAATCTTCAAATGGAAGAGTTCCGCGCGGCTTTGGGCGATTACGATTCACAAAGGGTGCGGTTTTTAAAGGCACAGGATGTTGCCGATGAAGTAGAGGTAGGGGCAACCATCCTTCAGGAAATTTATGAGGTTATGCGTATGGATATGCGAACTTCTGTGCCGTTATCCTCACTCCGGATAGGACTAAAATGCGGCGGATCTGATGGTTTTTCCGGAATCACAGCCAACCCACTGCTTGGCGCATTCTCTGATTTACTGGTAGCTGAAGGGGGAACCACAGTTCTGACGGAGGTTCCGGAGATGTTTGGCGCAGAAACTATTCTAATGGAACGCGCTGAAAATAAAGAGATTTTCAACAAAACTGTTCATCTGATCAATGATTTTAAAGCCTACTTTTCGGCCCACAATCAGCCCATTTACGAAAACCCTTCTCCGGGGAATAAGGCTGGAGGTATCACTACCCTGGAGGAGAAATCGCTTGGCTGCACTCAAAAATGCGGGAATGCAACTGTTATCGATGTATTAAAATATGGAGAAAGAATTCAAAAAAACGGACTCAACCTCCTCTCTGCTCCCGGAAACGACCTGGTTGCAACATCTGCGCTTGGTTTTAGTGGATGCCAATTGGTACTTTTCACCACAGGACGTGGAACCCCGTTTGGCAGCTTTGTCCCCACCATGAAAATCTCAACAAATACCGCACTTTATCTTAAAAAGCGGAACTGGATCGATTTTAATTCCGGGGAATTGGTAAATGGGGAATCAATGGCCAGTTTACTTG
>JAHEYS010000108.1:0-860 GCA_023251475.1 Prolixibacteraceae bacterium | reverse complement strand
TGATCAAAGTTGCTGAAGGGGAGTTGCTCAATCACGAAAAATCGGGTTTCAAAGAGATCGCTATCTTTAAAATGGGTGTAACCTTATAAAATGAATCCCCGCCGTTATTTTCGTGTAAGGTGTGCGAAAGGATTTTATAACGACGAGGATTCTTAAATATTTAAATGAAAATCACTCAACCAGCAACGCCTTGCGGAGTTGCAATTCACGCTCTTCACCGGCCAGGATCCTGACGATCTCCAGCGAGAACTGCAGCGCTGCCCCGACACCCCTTCCGGTAATTATTTTATTGTCAACCATATATGGGTCACCCGATATTTCAGCACCAATGAGATGTACCTCGAATCCCGGATAACAAACAGCTCTCTTTCCATTTAAAAGGCCAAGATTTCCCAATACAAGGGGGGCAGCACAAATAGCCGCAAGATATTTCCCGGTTTCATGATATTTAAGAATCCGGGATTTCAGCCCTTCATGTTCATTCAAATGCTTCGCTCCAGGCATACCTCCCGGCAGAATAATCATATTTCCGGTTGAGTAATTAACATCCTCATAAAGAAGGTCTGCTTTTATTTCAATTTGATGCGATCCTTTTACCAGTAGGCTTCCAGTGATGGAAACTGTAATTACCTTTAATCCCGCACGACGTAAAACGTCAATAATTGTAACAGCTTCAATCTCTTCGAATCCTTCAGCCAAATGTATCAATATTTGATCCATAATAATCAGAATTTAAAACAGTTGAATAATCCGGAGACCGTACCTCCAACTCTTTAAGGATTAGTACCTCCCGAATCAATTTTTTTAATTTTTTCTTTCGGGTAATTCTCATCCGGTTTTAAAATATTCGCTTTCTGATA
>JAHEYS010000051.1 GCA_023251475.1 Prolixibacteraceae bacterium | reverse complement strand
CCGTAATTAAAATAGTATCTGTCGGGATATTCCTTAAAATTTGCTCCCCAGAAATGTTCCGTCAGGGCCCGGCTCATCCCTTCAGCCATTTTTTTCCAGTAGGCATGACTTTTATTGCCCTCTTTGGGTTCTCCGGTTTGTTCCGGATTAATCTCCCTATTATGGTTCGAATGATAGTACACCGCTCCGCGCAGCGAAACGGATGCAATGATCAATAAAATAGTTATGCGCAATTTCTGCATTTATGGTTCAATTTATTTTCAAATGAAGAGACAAACCTGCAAGGACACAGGAAGCAATCCACAAAAGTAAAAAAAGTAACCACAAGCGACACAATGAATGACTGCAGGCCTCACAAAAATCAGAAATGTACTATTTAAACTGCCTGATCCATCTGTAATCCCTTTACCCATTATGGATAAAAAGATCTAAAATTCAAACTCATTATTTCACAAAAATATCCAACCGTTAATCCCAGAACCATGTGCCTTTCCAGAACACTTTCTCCCCTTTTTTAAGACTCAAATCAATGCCATTGACTAAGTTAAAATACGATTTCCGGTAACTGGCAGAAAATGCCCTGGGGATTCCTTCGCCCAACATTCCGATACCCAATCCCTCTTCAATATTTAATATCAGTTTCAGTTGATGTTGTTTTTCATTGTCGGTCAACAAGATCGTGTTTACGCCATCGTTTGAGCGACAGCTGTTGTTGACATTGATCAGGTCTCCATTGATCACATGTTGGCCGGCGAGGTATTTTACAGAATCGAACAAAGCGAAGTTCTGGCTTTGGAACCCGTAATAACGCTGAATTACCAAATCTTCCAGCGCTTCGATTGTGACCTGGACGTCAATCTGCCGGTTGGTTTTTATGCTGTAATGAACAATCTCTTTGAGGAGCGTTTTATTGGTGAGCGAAAAATCGTATCCCTGAACCAGATTGGAAACAATTAGGTCGGCCTGGTTGCAGTTCCGTTCAAAATTGCCGGATATATTTTCTCCGTCTACAGCCATATTCACCTCAGTTGTGGATGCAGTGGGTGATCCGGTCCCGTCGCCGTTGCCGCCATGCCACCCACCGGTAAACTTTCTGACAATTCCCGACTGAACGGAGGCAGCGCTGCAAACATGGTACGGACCAATCCAGTCGGTATTGGAGTTGTATGAACCGGAGGCACGATCCTGATAATGATCGTTAAGTGTAGAATAATAGCACACTTTGGCAATACCGAACAGCTGGTTCACACCGCAGGGATAAAAACTGATTTGCATGTTTTCCTCTTTACTGAAATAACCGACATGAATATGCCCTTCATAATTTTTTACGGTCATTGGCGCCTGGGGCTTTACTTCATCCGCTTTCTGGCAACGGGCAAAAAGAACGAATATAAGGAGTGTAATAGTTGAAAGGAGTTGTCTCATATTTTGATAAGTTCAGATTTTGACAAAATAGAAATCACTTCGCCTTGTGGAGCGACAAACAACAGAAAACGGCGATGATCGACCGGAACTACCGGATAATTTTTTGTATCCCGCTGTATACTAATCTCTTTGCCAGGCTTCTCGAATAGTCGCAACTTCCCTGCCGCTACGGGTATACGAAGCGATCCTTCACCACGAACATGCCAGTAAACTACCCATGTTTTACCATGACGACTAAAAATAAATGCCTGGATATCAGCAGATCGATTAGCAATGTTGGTGACCTGTTTATAAGGTAGGAGTTCAAACTTACCGGAATCATTCAAAAATAAGAAATGTTCCTGTACAGGATTCTTTAATTCTTCTTTTTGTTTTGGGGTCAGAAAATTCTGGATGCGGGCTTCTTCCCAATTTTTGATCACTTCCAGATTATCCCGGGTACGGGGATGACTCTTAAGCTGATCGAGTTTTCCCATCAACGCGATAGGGCTATCCCATGCCGCGGCGCGGCTGCAGATGTATTCGTACATGTCTGGTTGCATTCCTGCCGACTTTTCGTCCGGGGCCAGGTAGTCGTTCCAGCCAAAATTGACTGTGGTAAAATCCTGGGCAATATATCTGGCCTCAGCCATCGGATATTTTTGTGTGGCTTGC
>JAHEYS010000050.1 GCA_023251475.1 Prolixibacteraceae bacterium | reverse complement strand
AATTCAGGGATATTTATCTGGTCAGCCAGGGCAATATTAAACGCCTTTATCAAACATTTACCTGAAGTTGACGCCCTGTTTGACTACGGGAAAAAACATATTAACACGCCCAATGAGGTTCAGTATATCAACAAAGTCTATTCAGAGTGCCCCAATATTTCGATCGACTACGGGGTTATGGAAAAGGCGGATAATGTTTATGTGATGTGTGCCGATTTTGGGTGGTCTGACCTGGGTACCTGGGGATCATTATACGATAATCATAAAAAAGATAACTCCTCAAATGCAGTAAGTGGTAACGGAATTTTTTTATATGATACCAAAGATTGCATCGTCAATATGCCGGATAATAAAATAGCTGTCATCCAGGGACTCAAAGATTATATTGTAGTTGAATCGGAGAAGACACTGCTGATCTGTAAAAAAAATGATGAACAACAAATTCGTCAGTTTGTCGCAGACGTGATGCTCGCTGAAGGGAAAAACAAACTTTAGAAAAAAGGGTAAAGGGGGTTATACAAATAGTTCAGCCCCTTATTTTTCCCGGCTTATTTTAAATCGGCAACTACACGCGGTTTAGTATTGAGTAACTGAATGACAGAATCCCTCAGTACATTGAATTTATTAAGATTGGCTGCATTGACAGGATTGGCAGGCTCTGATTTGATTTTCAGGGGATCGACAGCCGTTCCGCCCAGATAGACCCTGAAATCGAGGTGTGGGCCTGATGCCAGTCCCGTTGACCCGACAAAACCAATTACCTCACCCTGCTTAACACGTAACCCCGCTTTAAGTCCCGCCGCAAATTTGGACAAGTGCATATAGGAGGTCGTATACATTGAATTATGCCTGATTTTTACAAAATTACCGCCACCTGCGGGCTGATAGCTTTTTTGGATCACCACCCCATCGCCAATCGAGAAAACCGGAGTACCTGTTGCCGCAGCGTAATCGACACCGTGATGCGGCCTGACAATACGCAATACGGGGTGCATCCTGTTATTTGAGAAGCGGGAGCTGATGCGCGAAAATTTCAGCGGCGCCTTTAGAAACGCTTTTCGCAGACTGTTCCCCTTTTCGTCGAAGAAATTATCGCCGTCCTCCTGTGTAAACCGGATGGCATAAAAGAGCGTCCCGCCCTGCGTGAAGGAGGCTGAATAGATCTTTCCCAAACCGATGGACTCGCCGTTGACAAAATCTTCATCGTAGATAACAGTAAACTGATCTCCTTTCTGAATAGCAAAGAAATCGATGGTCCAGGCATAAATATCCGATAACTCTACGGCTAAAAGCGGACTTATATTACTTGATTTCATCGCATTCCAAAGGGAAGAACTGATCACCCCCGATGCGGTCTGCCTTTTTGAAATTACCTCATGTTTTCCAGCCATCACATTCAGGGAGTCGGTAAGTGAATAGAGGTAATAGTCCACACTATTATTCTGGTAAGCCAGGTAAAGCGGTGTTCTCTTCGGATCGGTGGAATAGAACATCGTAATCCGGTTACCTGCCTTCATTTTCCGCACATCAAATACGGCCACCGAATTTTTGGCAATTTGGTCCACACTCTGGGCTGAGACTCCCCTGGAAACCAGAATATCGGAAAGGTTCTCATTTCTGGAGACCACACCCTCTTCGATATGAAAAGAATCAGCGGGCAATCCATACAAAAGTTTGGGTTCAGGAACATTAACCACAAGATCTTCACCAAGCGGTGGGATTTTCTGAAAGTAACGTGTAGATATATAGGTTATTAATAATATTATTAGGATTCCGGATCCAAGTATCCAATATTTTTTACGATTTTTCATTGATGCCAACTATAATTGATAATCGGCGAAATTAATGAAATATGTCATTGGTTAGCGTTCGGGTCCCACGGTTTTCAACCGCGCGAAGATTATCTTGTGGCGAATGCAATTCGCCAGACCCAGGTCCCGCGATAGTGTCCCGCGGTTTGTAACCAGGGGTGGTCGGAAGATTTTTTAGTTAAAAAGCAGGGAGAATTGTGAGGCTTTTGAAATTTCAGATACTATTAACAAAAATGGTTATATAGTGTTGATAAATAGTTATTTAAATA
>JAHEYS010000107.1 GCA_023251475.1 Prolixibacteraceae bacterium | reverse complement strand
GTAACTAAAGATATATTTCATTCTGAACGATCTTTATTAGGCAGGGAAAATTAATTTTGCAGTTGATTGTGTTTGGAATTTCTTAAACTAATAGCTTCCATAAAATGAAGAAAATTATTCCGGTTTTGGTGTTTATTTTGTCCTGCATCCTTGTTAATCCTATCTATTCCCAGACGAAAAAAACGGTTAAACAACAGCGGAAATTTCTCACCTCCTATGAGAAAAGCACCCTGACGGGTTCTGAGTTACCGGTTCTGATGCCTTACAACCGTTGGATTGACCCGGCCGGTGAGCAACTCTATTTCGGAGATAAAGATATTGAGAATCATGCCCTTGATTGTGCCCTGTCGCCTGATGGGAAATGGATTGCCGTTGAAGGACGTACCTCCGTAGTCATCATTGATCCGGTAACGAAAAAAATAGTGACCCGCTTTACCCTGAAAAGCCATTTTACCAATGACGGGTTAATAAATACCTACTCCGGCATCTCCTGGCGAAAAACGGGGAATAGTTATGATCTGTTCTGGAGTGCTTTGGGGAAAACCAAATCACTGGTCGTACAGGCTTCCTGGAATGGAAAAAAAGTCAGTGTGTTAAACACATTTCCGTTTGAGACGGTCCAGCCGGCTAAAACGGCCCTCCCCAATGAACTACTCGTGACCGAAGAAGCCGGCATACCTGTACTATATGTTGTGCTCAACGGAAATAACACCGTTGAGAAACTGAATATTACAACCGGTAAAACAATATGGTCGGCCCCTGCCGGTGTTGCACCTTTTGGAATAACAGCAGCCAGGGGCAAACTTTACGTCACAAACTGGGCGGGATCAGTTCCGGAGAAGGGTGATCCCAATGTTGCCGGAGTCCCGTGGGGACTGGCAAAGGTTGATTCACTGACTGGTGCCACCCGCGAGGGAACAGTTCTGGTGTTGGATCCCGCTACCGGAAAAGCATTAAAAGAGATTGTTGTTGGATTACATCCCAATGATATCATTGCCTCCAAAGAACAGAAATTTGTTTATGTGGCCAATGCCAACAGCGATATGGTATCTGTTATCAACACGGAAACCGATGTGGTAAGCGAACAGATTCCGGTGCGGTTGTCACCCGGTAAGAATGACTATTTTGGTGATTCCCCAAATGGCCTGGCTATTGATGATCAGGGTAAAACGCTCTATGTTGCAAACGGTATGGATAATGCGGTGGCAGTCGTAAAACTTGGGCGGAAATCGGCCAGCGCTTCCAATGAGGATAAAAGCAAGGTCGGCGGATTTATCCCTACCGGCGCTTATCCTGGTGGGGTTGCCGTTTTCAGGGATTCTCTCCTGTTTGTGGCCAATATCGAGGCAGAAGGCTCCAGAATTCCGACAATTTCTGAAAAAACAGGGAAGGCAACCTATAATTCTCACAGGCAAATGGCCTCAATATCTGTAATCCCTGTTCCTCAAAAACCGGCTTTGCAGAGATTTACGGAGAAAGTGGAGAAGAGCAACCAGCTTTTCAGGCTGGCACTTACTGAAAAGCTGCCACGGAAAAATGCAGCGCCGGCCCCGGTACCTGTCCGGATCGGAGAACCCTCTGTTTTTAAACACGTGGTTTACATCATCAAGGAGAACCGAACCTTTGATCAGGTACTTGGCGATGTACGCGCAGGCGACGGAGACTCGGCGTTGTGCGTCTTCGGGAAAAATATCACCCCCAATACCCATAAAATTATGGATGAATTTCAGTTAATGGACAACTATTATGCGTCTGGGAAATGCTCTGCAGAGGGTCATCAGTGGACAGATATGGGTATTGTTACCGATTATGTAGAGAAAAATGTCCGGGCCTGGATCAGGAGTTATCCGCATGTTCAGTACGATGCCCTGGTCTATGCACCAACGGGTTTTGTGTGGGACAACGCGATCCGACATGGTAAGAGTGTGCGAATCTATGGGGAGGCGTGTGAGGTCGAATTCGAAAAAGGGCTGAACTGGACCTCCATCTATGAAGGGTTCCTAAAGGGTGAAAAGTTAAATTTTAAGAATACCACAACGATAAAACCTGTCGAAGCAATTCTGAGCCAGAATTTTCCCTCATCAGACAACCATCAGATTCCCGATGTGCTCAGGGCAAAGGCATTTATCGACGAGATGAATGCTTATGATAAAATGGAAGGTGACCAGTGGCCGGAACTCATGGTGATGGCCCTCTCAAATGATCATACCTCCGGAACACGCCCCGGAGTGCCAACCCCCCGCGCCTTTGTGGCAGATAATGACGCTGCCCTTGGACAGATCATCGAAGCTGTCTCAAAAAGCCGTTTCTGGAAAAATACCGCCATTTTCATCACCGAAGATGATTCCCAGGACGGGTGGGATCATGTATCGGCTTACCGGACGGTAGGGGCAGTCGTAAGTCCCTATTCGAGATTAAAGACAACCGTTCGTACTAATTATAACCAGGTATCCATGCTAAGAACCATTGAGCAAATTCTGGGTATTTCACCAATGAATATCAGTGATGCAACAGCTATGCCCATGTTCGATTGCTTCACCCACACTCCCGATTACTCCCCTTTCCTTTCGTTACCAAACCAGATCCCGCTGAACGAAATGAACAAAAGTTTGGCGGAATTAAAGGGTGCTGCCCTCCATTACGCACGCAGAAGTCTCGAGCCTCAGTTTGACCATATCGATCAGGGAAATGACGACCTGTTCAACCGGATTATCTGGTTCGCAATGAAGGGGAAGGAGCTTTATCCAAAGAAATATAGCGGAAAAGATGCCGATGAATAAACAAATTATTAAACCTTAAACCTTTAATAGGAAAATTTAAATAAATCATTTTACGATAAAATCCGGAAAAAACAGATATTAGCCGGGTTTTATCGTCATTCGACCGTTCAGATTATTTAAAGTTGACGGAATATTTATTCATCATATTTATCAACTCCTCCTTTTTAATGGGTTTGGAGATGAAATCATCAAAGCCGGCAGCCATCGCTGTAGTTCTCTCCTCAGGAAGTGAATAGGCCGTTTGGGCAATAATTGGAATTTCGGGAAATTTCTCCCTGAGAATTTTTGTGGCCTCAATTCCCCCCATTACCGGCATTTTCAGATCCATCAGAATAAGGCTGTATTTATTTTGAGACACCATATTGATGGCTTCTTTTCCGTTCGGGGCATGATCGATCCTTTTGAATATCCCTTTCAGAATTGTTTCCAGATAGTGAGAATTAATTGGTTCATCATCAACAATAAGTATTGTATGATTCACTGATTTATTGGTGTTTATGATGTGATGCTGATTTTCCGGATTTTTTAGCTTCATTTCAGTGACAGGAACGGTAAAGTAAAAGCGGGAGCCTTTGTTAACCACAGATTCAACTCCAATTGTTCCTCCAATTACATTAACCAACTCTTTTGCAATGTTTAACCCTAAGCCGGTTCCCCGAATTGCAGCCGATAAAGCCTGTTCACCCCGGTAAAAAGTCTCAAATATCTGAAATTGCTCTTTTTCAGAAATCCCAATTCCGGTGTCTTTTACATAGAATTCAATATGGCCTGACTGAAGTTTAAACCCAATCTCAATACTCCCTTCAAAGGTGTATTTGACTGCATTTGAGGTCAGATTGGTCAGGATCTGCTTAACTTTGTTTGCATCGCTTTTAATGACCAGGCTCCGGTAATCTTCCGGTAGTTTTGAATTGATCTCCAGTCCATTATGCATGTCAGGATGGTTAAACATACTGTAAATATCCATAACTACTTCTGCAGGGTAGAACTCGGTTTCATAAACCGGCATTTTCTCACTTTGTAACCTGGAAATAAGAATTACATCATCAATCAGGGCAAGCAACTGCGTTGAACTTTTGATGATAATCTCGGCATAGGAATTTTTATCCTCTTCATCCGCCCCGGCGATCAGGTCAGAAAATCCGATAATCGCATTCATCGGCGTACGAATCTCATGGCTCATATTACCCAGAAAGGCAGATTTGAGCCGGTTAATCTCTTCGGCCTGCTCTTTTGCCGTCACTAACTCCTTTCTGTTCCTGCTCATCTCGGTAATATCCATGGCAACTCCGATCAGTGCAATGGGTTGTTCATGTTCATCCCTGATTACCGATGTTGATAGTAAGATAGGGAACAATGTTCCATCTTTCTTTACATTGGTAATTTCACCCCTCCATCCACCTTCCATGGTTTTTGGTAAGATATCCATGGCATGTTTGCCATGGTCTCCGGGTGTCCGTAAAATATTGATATGATTCCCGATTATCTCTTCTTTTGTGTATTGATAAGTATGAAGCAGTGATTCATTAACGTATATAATTTTATCGTCAAGATCGGTAATGGTTACGCATTCGCTGATACTCTCCAATGATTGTGCAAGCAGATTAACCTTTTTCTCAATCTCTTTCTTCTGGGTGATGTCCTGAAATATTTCCAGGATTGCTTTTTTCCCCTGGTACATCAACCCGGTATGACTGATCTCGAAATTTTTCCCGCCTATTACACCCGAGGATTCGTGAACTCTGGTTTCGCCAACTGCAATACTTTTGAGCAACGGGCAGCTGGTACATTGACTTTGATCATCACGGTAGAGTTGCCAGCATTTTTGGCCTGTGGTATTCTTGCCAAAGCTTTTTTCAAGGTTTTCACTCATAAATAAAATGGTACCCTCTTCATCCACGATGTCCATCCCGAACGGAATAGTTCTTAATAAGGTATTATTGAGTTCATTACTCTCATCAAGGGATCTCTCGATACGCTTTCGGTCAGTTGTTTCGCTGTAATAAACCGATATCCCTTCCGGTGTCGGGTAGATACGGTTTTCAAACCAACGGTCCCACGGCTGGTAATATTCCTCGAAAATAACCGTTTTTTTGGTTTCCAGGGCATCCTGGTAATTTTTTGCAAAGGGGGTGCCTTTCGCCTCAGGAAATTCGCTCCAATAATTTTTCCCGATCAGATCTTTTGGTGTCAGGTTGAATAGCGCCGCCCCCCTGGAGTTGATATAGGTATAGTTCATCTGGGCGTCAAATGCCACAAAACCGTCAGTGATGCTTTCCAGAATTTCGGAGATCTGCTTTTGTGAAGTCTGCAAAAGTATCTCTCCCTTTTTTCTGTCAGTGATATCAAGAATATTGCCCACCAGAATGGGATGCTTATTAATTACACTAATGCCACCCAGTACAAGGAGAAAATTGGTTTCCCCGTTCTTTTTAAGACCGCGGAATTCATATTTTAAGGAGGGGATCTCCCCCTCTGTTCTGCTCAGAATATTCTCAGATACAAGCATCCGGTCATCGGGATGAATCAGGATAAGTGGGTTTGCGCCAATGAGCTCATCCTGGGTATACCCGAAAATCTCGGCCAATGCCGGGTTAACGTATTGAAGACGGTTATTGTATATTGTGTAGATCCCGGTAAGTGAATTTTCGCTCAGGGTTCTGAATCGTGTTTCACTCTCAATCAAGGCAAGTTCTGTCTGCTTCTGAGCGGTGATGTCCTGTGATATGATTTGCAAACCCTGAATCTGATTTTTCCTGTCTATTATCGGCTGATAAATCGAATGAAACCATCTTTTTCCTGAAGCTAATTCAAAATAGGTTTCAAATTCCTCCGGAATAAGGGTGGCAATGACCCGCTGCATCCGTTCCGTGATATTCTGACCTGTTGAAGGACCAAATATTTCAAGTGCCGATTTCCCTAAGAAGGAGTGATTATCGTTTCCCAGAAATCTGACAGACTTTTCATTTTGAAGCACAAGACGACATTCAGTATCAAAGATAGAATTGACAGTCCCCGAGTTCTCAAAAACCAACTGATACTTCAGCTGACTTTCAATTAATTTCTCCTCTGCCAGTTTTCGCTGGGTGATATCATGCAAAATTCCAACCACTTTTTCAGGACTACCTGCTTCATCTACACAAAGTTTTGCCGATATGGTACACGGGATTATTGAACCGTCTTTATTTAGAATTGGAAGTTCGTAATCGGAAATTCTGCCATTCTTATACAAGTGTGTAAGCATGGTTTCACGATCATCAGGGTTGGCATAATAAGAATGGATCGGACTTCCGATTAAATCATTACGATGATATTGACCTTTTGAAATGACTTCAACAGAAGGGCTCATCTCTATTATAATTCCATCAACAGAGGCCTCATAATAGACATCCTGGATGTTTTCAAATATCCTGCGGTATTTCTTCCCCTTCTTAATTTTTTTGTCTTCAAAGTGTTGCCCACCAGGAGTCGAAAAGGGTGCAGCCTGTTTTAATTTCAGCATTGTCCGAAGCTGAAGTGTGATTTCAACTTTATCCAGCGGAAAATAAAGAAAAGCATCTGCTCCTGCATCAACGGCTTCAAACCGCCTCTTTTGGTCATCCTCCCTGCGGGTAAGACAAACCAGCGGAATATTTTTTGTCTCCTGTTCCCGTTTTAAACGACAACACACTTCATATGCGTCCATCCCGGGTGAAAGAAGATTTATAAGAATGAGATCGGGTTCTTCAGGTATGGAAAGCATCAGATCCGCACTGCTGTTCTGGGTGATCAGAATAGCACCCGGGAAAGCTTCTTTGATGACCAGCTTTATAATACTCTGATTACTAAGATCAGGATCAATTAAAAGAATTTTTTCCATTAAAATACTGGTCAATTTTGATTAATTAGGGTGGCTGGTACTTTTAATCATCATGCCCAGTGCAAATTGCCTCTCAAATGATGAAGAATGATTGTCCCTCCTATGCTACTTTTAAAGTGGATAAATGTATATCATTTTGCGTTTATTTAAAAAAACTTCAAACAAAATTTCAGGTCCAAAATGGTTAATCATATTAATAGGAATGTTCATATTTAGGAGATCACCTTGTATCGAAAAAATTCACCCCTGTCGGGTGCAACTTTAGTTCAGGCATAATTGTTATTCCTGCAACAATTGGTAAAGCTTTATCCGGTTGTTTAATTTTAATAAAAAACGTTTTACAGGGTCTGTAAAAAACAAATTATTTAAATATGAAAGTATACCTGGTCAATATGATTAATGCATTTATTCTGATTCTGTTAGGTCTGTGGGGCTATTGGGGATCGGAAACACCATCGCTAACGGCGCTGATTCCTGTTTTGGGAGGGATTATGTTACTCTTATTTGTTAAAGGTGTCAGGTCGGGAAACAGGGCAATTGCTCATTTCGCAGTTACTTTGACATTAGTGCTTTTAATTGGTCTGATCAAACCGTTATCCGGCGCTTTTGGCAGGGCAGATAACGGAGCTATTGTGCGGGTCGCTATAATGATGGTTTCGTGCGCGGTTGCAATGGGTTATTTTATCCGTAGCTTTATCAATGTCAGGAAAGAGCGGCTAAAAATTAAAGATTAACTTGTTTTACAGAAATCAATAATTGCAAACAGCATGTGGAAATTCAGATTGGGTTTAATATTAATCGCGATTGCAGTGCTGATATTCCTCATGTTGTTTGCACTTCCTTTTTTATCCATCAGTTTAAAACTGAAATTGACACTAACTCCGGTTTTTCTCGTCGCGGGTGAGGTAACGTTCTGGTTAGGAATCCTTTTGGTGGGGAAAGACGTTTACCTGAAATTTAAAGAAAAACTAACCTCGACAGATTGGCGGGGTAAAAAAAATAAAAACCCCTCTGATCCTGAATAGTTAATTTCGAATTACTGGCCGAACGGTTTAAATAAACCGGTTTTAAATCCAAAATAATTTTTAAAAAGGGCATGGATTAACCTTCTTTTGGTGCAATTTCTTTCCTGATCATTCAGATTAAAGAAGTTGTCCTGAATCAGGATGGTTATCGTAATTTCAGAACGTTGTCACTCAACGTTAAATGGCTTCACCTGGTCAGATTTAAACTAACGGTAGCACCATCAAACTTTTTAATCAGACAGATAAAATTACAGGTCAATTATTCATGAAAATTGAGTATATTAGAGGTGGTAACCGCATCAGCAAATTAATTTTGAATTAAATCAGAAACCAAGATGAAAACCTTCAGCGAAACACTTAAAGAACTTGAGGTCCTGAGAGGGGAGAATAAGTCAAAGGTCAGGACCGTAAAACTGCATCTTTTAAAAGCAGAAATTGATAATCTTGAGACAACGCTTGAATACAAAAAAGGGAGGATTTACCCGGGTATTAATGTGGTGGAATCATATGAAAATGATCACCTGAATGAATTTTTCGGAACTGAGGATTTGGGTGAATTTGAGAAAGGGATTAAATCGTTGAAGAAGGCGTTCAGGGAGGCTATGGAGGCGTGAAATCATCCCTGACCTTTCCAGGTCTGTATTTCAGCTTTATACGATTTGGACCTTTGTTGTTTATTAAAATAAGGTCCGGCTTGTTAAATTTTATTTTTCCGGGTTATTTTCAATTAAGATAAATTAGATTTGCAGTTGATTTTAATTGCCAGGCAACGGTATGTTTAAAGTAGGGATTAATACTTGCCCGAATGAAATGGGAAGATCCTAAAAACACCACCCGAAGCGATCATAAACTTCATGCGGGTTCCGGGTTGCTGCCAAAAATAAATGATATAAAAATGAAATATACTAAAATTGCCCTTCTAATTCTTATCTTTTATTTTGGAAATTCCTCCTTGCTTTTTTCCCAGATTCTTGTTGAGGCCGAAGGTTTTTTGAATAAAGGTGGATGGGTAGTCGACCAACAGTTTATGGATCAGATGGGATCACCCTTTCTGATGGCGCATGGACTGGGAAAGCCGGTACCTGATGCTTCAACAAAAGTAAAGTTTCCAAAAACCGGAACTTACCAGGTATTTGTGAGAACCCGTAATTGGGTAGGATATTGGTCAGACAAGGAGGCGCCGGGGAAATTCAATCTCCTGATAAATAATAAGCCATTAAAAGTGATCTTCGGGACCCAGGATACCGATTGGAACTGGCAGTACGGAGGTTTTGTTAAAATAAGAGCCGGAGAATCGACCATTTCGCTGCACGATCTGACGGGATTTAATGGACGGTGCGATGCCATTTTGTTTACCACTGATCCCTCGTTTCAACCAGTAAATAATCCGGAAAAATTGGCCTCATTCCGGAAAACCGCTTTGGGATTACCAAAAGATCCCGCTTCGGCAGGTAATTTTGACCTTGTGGTTGTAGGTGGTGGAATGGCTGGCACCTGTGCCGCCCTTTCGGCCGCCCGGCTTGGTGTGAAGGTGGCGCTTATCCAGGACCGGCCGGTTCTGGGTGGCAATAATAGTTCTGAAGTGCGTGTTCATCTCGGAGGGCGTATTAATCTGGCTCCTTATCCCGCTTTAGGAAATCTGGTCAACGAAATTGGACCCACAAGAGCCGGTAATGCCCAGCCTGCTTTGTATTATGAGGATCAAAAAAAACTGGATGCCGTTTTAGCGGATAAAAATATCACCCTTTTCCTCAACTATCATGCCAACGGGGTTGAAAAAACCGGGGACCGGATTAAGGCTGTTCTTGCAGTGAATACCGTTAATTCAAATGAACTACGGTTCGAGGCGCCACTTTTTGCTGATTGTACCGGCGATGCAACTATCGGTAAACTGGCCGGGGCCGATTTCATGATGGGTCGCGAGGGAAAAAGTGAATTTGAGGAGATGACTGCACCTGAAGTAAAAGACAAAAGGACGATGGGTGCCTCGGTGCAATGGTATTCAAGTGAATCAACTCAAAATGAGTATTTTCCGGATATTCGCTGGGGTCTTAATTTCAATGAGCAAAGTGTACAGATCGTAAAAATGGGGGAGTGGACCTGGGAAACCGGAATGCAATTCGACCAGGTAAACGATTTTGAACGGATCAGGGATTATGGTTTAATGGTGGTATACTCTAACTGGTCGTTCCTGAAAAATCATTTTTCGGGTCATGAAAAATACAAAAACAGCCGGCTTGAGTGGATTGCCTATGTGGCAGGAAAGCGGGAGTCCCGCCGTTTGATCGGAGATCTGGTGCTTAAAGAGCAGGATCTAACTCAGGAAATAAATTATCCGGATGGTACAGCGCCAACCTCATGGACCATCGATTTACACTATCCTGATCCCAGGAATACCAAATTCTTTCCTGATGAGGAATTTCTGTCAATCGCAAAGCATAAGGCTATTTACCCCTATCCAATACCTTACCGCTGCCTCTATTCCCGCAACGTAAGTAACCTTTTTATGGCAGGAAGGAATATCAGTGTCACCCATGTAGCCCTCGGAACTGTGAGGGTAATGCGGACAACGGGAATGATGGGAGAAGTTATCGGTATGGCAGCTTCGGTTTGTAAACAAAAAGGTACCGATCCGCGAGGTGTTTACTCCACCTACCTGGAAGATTTAAAGCAGCTGATGTTAAAAGGTACGGGAAATGCCTCACTGCCAAAGATTCAGAATTATAACCTGGGGGGAACAAAACTTAAACCCTAAGAGGCGGCGAAATTTGATTTCAACCCGGAAAATTATTTTAATGATTAAACAATCAATAGATTTTTTGAATACAAATTATCAGATCTGACTAAGATGTCCCAATTACCCTATTGGGGCTTTTGGACAACGGCATAAATTTTCACTCCTTCAAGATTTACTTTTAGTGTTGAATAACCAGGTTTCGCATCGCTGATATCCACGTCCCTGGTTTCCATACCCAGTTCAGGGCTTATGATCATTAATTGAGATAAAGGGATCTTTCCGGTATTTATTTCATAGGTAAGGTTATTGTTTTTAATTTTTGATTCAATATCGTTTAATATCGGGATCCCCGGAATGTCTTTCAGGACGGGATGAGGTACCGCACTAAGCGCGGTATTCATAAAATGGATAACAGGATTATCTTCATGAATTCTTATCCTTACAGCCCAGCCTGCATCGCCCGAGATTTGTCTGATTACCTGGTGGAATATCCCTTTTTGAATAAGCTTTTCCAGAGGATCAGTGATTGCAACCGAATCAATCAGAATAAGATTTTTATATTTGTGCTTTAATAATTCTTCCGAAAGCGGGACACTCCGCTTAAATCCTTTTTCATCGTGGGTCCCGAAGGGGAGGGCAAGCCATGCCGCTTTACCTTTGGAAAGATAGGTTTTTAAAGCATTAAACTGACTGTCTGAAACGCAACCCAAACTGTCTAAAATCAATGGGGTATTCTCCCGGCACAAAACTACTTCATCCGAAAGCTCCATGGAACGGACAAAGCGATAGCCTATATTGTTTTTGACAAGACTGGCAGACCAGGCTTTAACTTTATCCCATTGCTCTTTTCCATCAGCTCCACGCCATCCGTTATCTCTGCAATAGCTGCTGCTCACCAGACGGACCTCAACAAAATCCCGTCCTTCCATAAGATTCAGGTTGCTATTTTTTAATTCCCAATTGTTGTAAGGGCTAATAATGGCCTCTGTTTCCATTGCATCTGCCGGATCTTCTTCGAGCCTTTGGTTATGGGTGCTGCTCCAGTTGGCTACTCCCCAGAATCGGCTTAGACTCCATCCCAGGTAACCGCCTTTCTCATATATGGTATAACTTAAAGCCATTGCCGGGGCATTTCCCCTCTTTTGAGCAATATCTTTTTGCTGCAGCGCTTCGGCATCCATTTTTATCCAATCGACACAGTTGATATTAGTACCGACATTCTCGAGCATAAAGAGATCAAGGTGAGGAGCAAGTTTTTCAAGGTTCAGTGCAATGGAATTCAAATAGATCGGGCCTGTACTGGAACAGCAGGACATCAGTGGTTTGTCGCCAATTACCTGCTTAATCATTTTTACATGATCAGCCGCAGAGTCGATCTTCATCCTGATCCAGTCCCTGAAAACTGGATTCTCATAATTGCCCCATTGAAGCATGCTTTTAGTGGTATCTCCCCAAAAATATTTCTCTCCAAAAACGGGAATCTCCTGTCCATACTCCTTTTTAAACCGCTCCCTGCAATAGGAGCATCCACAGGTTGTTAATCCGGCATAATCACACATGTCATCCACTTCAATACCATCAAAGGGAACTTCTTTCATAAGCCGCTGCAAATATTTCATGTGCATATCCAAAAACCCCGGGTTGTTATGGCAAAATGCCTCCATCTGATACTGTTTGGCATATCCCCTGCTTCCATCGCGGAGATCGACTTCGCAAATATCCTTAAAAAAATGCCCTTCATATTGTGCATACTCGGCAGCAACAGGATCGTGAAACAATAAGACATGATGGCGTTGACCCTTATGTAGTTTTTTGAATTCAACCTCTCCCCTGGGCCTTTCAACATGGTTGCACGAATAGTGATCCATGAATTTTATGTCATATTGATGCAGTTCCTCGCAGACATTGGCGTAATAACCATTTAAATGACCGAAATAGTTTGAAAAGTCAAACCGGATATGAAAACCGTAATTAATTGCAGTATCAATTTTAGCATTGGCAAATGCCTCTGCCCTCCGTTTTATCTTATCAACGATTTTCTTTTGTCCCCACAAAAGATCTTCGATGTTGCACCACCAACTGGCCGCACGGATGGGAACAAAAGGTAATTTATGAATGACATTCTTATTGATTTGTAACTTTGTCGCCTGATTTGGAACAGTTTGTCCAAAAAGCGGGACGTTATTTACTGCCCCAAGAGCAACAGCGCTTATGGCAGTCTTTTTAACGAAATTGCGACGAGAATACGATGGTTTCATAATTTATTTATTGCGTCAGTTTGATTATTTTACAACTTATCTTAACCAATTCATTTTATCCCAGTATGGGAGGTTTAAAAACTCAGGGTCGGGATAGGATAGCTCTTTTGCCCTTGCTAATTTAATATTATTTAGATAGATACCGTTTGCTGCCTCAAGGGTTTTATACAAATACTCCGGGACTGATACAATTTGCACGTATATTGAACTTTCCGTAATTATTGGCAATCCATTTGGTGAAACCCACCATTCCCCATTTTTCGTAAGTATAGGTAACAGCACTGCTCATTCCTGTGTCGCCATATACAGGGAAATTTGGTCCGACAGCCCCCTGAATGGAGCCTATGTTAATGATATTACCTTCTTTTTGCTCTACCATTACTTTGATAACGGCCTGTGTTAAGAGCAGCAATCCTGTATAGTTTATAAGTTGCGATTTTTCAAGGTCATTTTTGCTGATAACATCAAAGTCCTTGCAACCTTCACGCGATACCGCGTTATTTACAAGTAGATCAATTTGTTTATATTTTTTGACTATTCCGTTTGAAAAATCAACAATTGATTTTTCATCCGACAGATCCAGTGATCTACCTTCGGCTCTCAGGTTTTTCAGCTGAAGTTCTGTAGCATATCCTTTGCATTTTGCTTCATCACGTGATGCAATAATTACCGTTGCTCCGGCTTCTGCCAGTGCAAGCGAAATGGGTTTCCCGTATAGTCCGGCGCCACCGGTTACTATTGCTATTTTCCCGTCCAATCGGAACATTTCCATGTAACTTTAAATTTTATTTGATCTTTACCGAAAAGCGGACAGTGATCCATTCTGTGGTTTTGTAAGTATTTGTGTTACGGGGATAGGTAAGAATGATCTCTTTTGTCTCCCGATCTTCAATAAGTGTCATGTGAGATATATCTAACCGCCCCTTTGTTAAATCCTCCTCCCGCTGTGTATCGACGGTTAAAGGGCTGGAGCGTATCAATTTCAGGTTGCTGGTATTAACTTCTGCAATAACCAGCGGCCAACGGGGAAGGTTGTTCTGGCAGTTTATCTTCGTCATGTTTCCGATCCAGAAGCATCGTCCACTGGAATGTTTGAAAAGTGATGACATAGATGAAGGGGAGAAGAATGGTTCTCCGTCTTCGAAACACCAGGGCTGAGGGTTTGACCATTTTTCACCACCATCCTCTGAGATACCATACCATTTGTAACTTGGCAATTGGTCCTTAGGATCCAGTTTGCCTCCGTTACTACCCCTCATCACCATCAATATTCTGCCATCTTCCAACTCCGTTAAGGTGGGTTCAATCATCCCGCGCGTTGATCTTTTGGGATCTCCTTCCACTCTTTGTGAAGCCTTCCACGACAATTTATTTCCGTCGGTCCAGGTTCCGGTAAGGACCATGACGTCTGTATAGGTATGACCGCCACCCGGATTCAGCAATTCGCCATCGGGTCCTGCCAGCGTTGTATGTGCAGGAACAAGTATCTTCCCCTTTTTAGTGACAATAGGAATACAACCCAGGTCGCCAAGGTAAATCGAATTTTTCCCGATGTTGATCCCTTCGAAAGGATTTTGGAAAGTGTAATTTCCTGTCTGAACGATCGGGTCATCAAATAACCAGGTCTTTCCGGCATCATTTGAAACGGTATAACGCAAATAGTAGGTTGATAGCGCCAGTTTTGGCTCGTTGATGCCAGGATTAAGTCCTGGCGTATCGAGCGAATTAACAATAGTGATGATGCGTCCTGTTAAAGGATCGCGCACCGATGTTATTCTGTTACGGCGATAACCGTAGGGTAATCCGCCGTGAAAGTCTGGTTGATAGGTATATTTACTCCAGGTGAGTCCGTTATCCTCCGAAAACCTGTTCCCGGAAAGCAGCCTGGTCCCTTTATTCTCAACATATATTGCATTGTAAAAGCCAGGCGTTCCGGGTGTAACAGTGCGACTGTTTATTTGCAATGCCGTTGTTTTGCTCTCGCTCCCGGTCTTTGCCTGTTTAACGGATGAACACGCTGTAGAAATTAACAGGATTAAAGCAATTGACCATTTGAGGTTATTTTTCATACGTATATAATTTGTTTTTATATTCATTACTTTATAATTTTATCCTGTACCATGACGGGTGGCTTGCCGATTTCCCATTTTCAATTCGTGTACATACTACCAAAAATTCATTTGTCTCAACATTTTCCATTACATTGAAATTTGAAAGCTGAACCAGGGGACCCTCTATTTCGGGATGACGGGTATCCATTTTAATTACGGTATCCCTTATCAACCCAAAATTTTCCGGATCTACCTCTGCAATGGCAAGGGGATAGCGTGGATGACTACCATTGGGATTCGTTTCATTCAGATTCCCAATCCAGTAAACACGTCCCGTTTTTCGGGCTTTAATGAGTGTCGAATGTGCTGTGGGCACAAAAAAATTACCGCCATCGGCATAAGTAAAAGGTCTGAAGGGTGACCAGGTCCTGCAATAATCGTCCGAGAACGAGACCCAGGCATAACCGGGAAGTTCAGGCCGGCCACTGTTCGAGCACCTGGATAACATGGCAAATCTGCCGGGTATCAGGGTTTCAACGATGGTGGGTTCAGCGAGACCCCTGGTAGACTGGTTATAGTCGATACGGTTCCATCCTCCAAACTTAAATTCCACATCCCTGCCATCCGGCAACCAGTTAGCGATCAATACCCCCGCATCCCCAAAGAGACCAGCCCCGCTTACCGGACTGTATATTTTACCTTTTTCGTCATCCCAGCGACCAGTACCCATTGGGATCATGATTTCGCCATTGGATGCCCGGACGATAGGACGAGTAAAGTCAACATTAAATCCATTCCTGCCGATTTTCACCCCCGTAATCGGGTTCATGCTCGTATATCCTTTAACGACAACCTGCTTCAAAGCAGAGAAAGTCTTTCCACTGTCAACCGAATTACGGTACCAGACCTTATACTGCACAGAACCCGCCCAGGTATCACCGATCCCCGGTGTAGAAATCGCGAGTTGCAATACCCATGGTTTTCCTGGTTCCAGGTAAACATTGTCTGTAAGATAACCTCCGTTCCCGCTGTAGAAATTTTCTTTACCCCAGGGAAAAGGAACAGGCTGTACTTTCTCAATGACGGGAAATCCCGAATAATAACGAAACCTGGGATCAGAAGGCAAAGGACGATAATCTTTATTGGCAAGATTGTCAATAAACCAGACTTCTTTATCCACAACTTTTAGCGCCTCTGAAGGGTCATTGACAGGTAAACCTGTTTTTTTTGCACGGCATCCCTGGAACATCAGACCCGGAAGTAATGCGGCGCTGGTCAGTAATGCTGATTTCATTACAAATTCCCTGCGTGAACTCTTATTCATTGGAATAGAATTTTTTTGGTTTAATCAAAAATATTGGCAGAACATTGATAATCAATGATCAGTATGAAACGTTTATTACTTTTTTAATTGATTAACTAAAAAGCGTACAGTGATCCATTCTGTGGTTTTGTAAGTGTTCGTGTTGCGGGGATAAGTCAGTATGATCTCTTTTGTCTCCCTATCCTCAATAAGGGTGATGTGGGAGATATCCAGCCGACCCTTCGTCAAATCTTCTTCCCGCTGTGTATCGACAGTGATAAGGCCGGAACGAATAAGTTTGAGATTATCAGTATTAATCTCTGCAATAACAAGTGGCCATCGGGGGAGGTCGCTCTGACAGTTTATCTTCGTCATGTTCCCGACCCAGAAGCATCGGCCGCTGGAATGTTTAAAAAGTGATGACATAGATGAAGGGGAAAAGAATGGCGCTCCATCTTCGAAGGCCCAGGGTTCAGGTTTTGACCATGTTTCACCCCCGTCATTTGAAATTGCAACCCATTTATAGCTAGGCAGCAGATTTTTCGGATCCAATGTGCCACCGTTGCTGCCCCTCATAACCATCAATATCCGGCCATCTTCCAACTCCAGGAGGGTCGGTTCAATCATCCCCCGTGTTGACCTTTTTGGATCTCCTTCTACTCTTTTCGATGCTTTCCACGAAATTTTATTTCCGTCAGTCCAGGTTCCGATGAGGACAATTACATCAGTATAGGTATATCCGCCTCCCGGATTCAGCAATTCGCCACCCGGTCCCGACAAAGTTGCATGAGCAGGAACAAGAATTTTCCCTTTTTTGGTCACAATTGGGATACAACCCAGGTCGCCAAGGTAAAACGAATTCTTTCCGATAAAGATCCCTTCAAAAGGATTTTGTACATTGGAAGCTCCTTCCTGAACCATAGGATCGCTGAATAACCAGGTTTTCCCAGCATCATTTGATACGGTATAACGCAAATAGTAATTTTTTAACGCCAGTTTAGGTTCATTTACACCAGGATCCAGACCAGGGGTATCGAGCGAATTAATAATCGTTATTATGCGTCCAGTATAGGGATCACAAACCGATGTTATTCTGTTACGGCGATAGCCATAGGGTAATCCTGCCTGAAAATCAGGTACATATGCATATCCCAGCCATGTGCGTCCGTTATCTTCTGAAATTCTGTTCCCGGAAAGGAGCCGGACACCACTGTTTTCGACGTATACTGCATTATAAAAGCCAGGAGATGTGGTGGTTACTGTACGGCTCTTCAATTGTAATACAGAAGTTATGACCTCTTTTTCGGCATACACCACCTCAACAGGTGAACACCCTGCAAAAACAATCAGACCAAATATAACTGACAGTTTAACCATTGCCAAAAGGGTATAAAATAGAATTCTTCGTAATAAAAAAGTTCCGGTACTTCCTGGGATTTTTGGCTGACCTTTACAATTAGTGACTACCTGATTTTCCATTTTTTGGTGATTAACTAAGCTTATCTGATTTAAACTTTTTTTTATTCCCCGTCTGACACTGGTTTTGGCCTGATCATAAACAACAGCCCTGAACATATTACCATGATCAAAGCTGCAAACTGATACATTTTACTGAGATCGATGTTCGAATCGCGCAGTACACCCCCTGCATACAGTGCAATGCCGCCAATAATTGTGCTAAAAAAATTCAGTACCCCATATCCTGTTGCCCGGTAACGGGGATCGACTGCCATACAAAGCATTGGCATCATATTGGAATCACCAAAGGCTCTGGTAATTGCAAAAATCATAAAGGCAAAGATTGCCAGGGGGAGGATGGACGTGCCACTTGCTAAAAAAATGGTAGGCGCAGCAATGCAAAGACCAATGGCGGGAACATGTATCCTGGCAAGCCGGTTGGTCCGGCTCCATCTGTCGGCCAGAAAACCACCCAGAAGTAACCCTACAATTGATGCAGGATATAAATATCCCGTTGCATACAGACCCGCAATCCCCTGTGAAAGTTTGAAATGCTCCTTATAATAGGTGGGAAGCCATCCCATCACCAGCCAGCTCACAATTCCTAACAGACCCCAGTAAACAAGCATGATCATAAAAGATCTCCTTCTGAAAAGATTCCCAATGCCATCAAAGAAGTTGACTTTATCCGCTGGTTTTTCAATCAAAACGTTCTCCGGATTTTTAGGTGGATCCCGAAGAACCAAAGCGATCACTATTGAGTAAACGATCCCCACCACACCAAAAAAGATGAATACATAATTCCAGGTATGATTTTCAGCAAGTAATCCGCCCAGAAAGCCAAGGCTTGAACCAACCATAATTCCGGTCATATGAATCCCTGTAGCCAGGGAACGCGTTGTTTTTCGGTGATAATCTGAAATAAGTGCCAGAGCAGCAGGAATATAACATGCTTCACTAATACCCATCAGGATGCGGGTTGCCAGTAACTGCTCATAGGTTTTTGAATAAGCGGTGAGCCATGTTACAACAGACCATACCAATAAGCTCACAATAACCACCCGGCTGCGGTTAAATTTATCGGCAAGAAATCCGGCAAACGGGCTTAAAATCCCGTATGTCCATAAAAAAGCAGATGTAAGGAGACCGAACCGGGCATCGCTCATCGGCATCGCTTGGATAATTGAATCCCGCATCGTGGTGATCATGATGCGATCGAGATAATTCAAGGCCCCGATAAAAAAAAGCAATGCAACAACAAGCCAGGCCCCCTTTGGTAAAGTTGATTTCTGAGTTAGTATAGCAGATGTAGAAAAAGACATTTGCGTTTGGTATAATTTTGAAAAATTCTCATTTGTCCATGTTAATAGTGACCTTGTCCAGCACCGGAAATCTGTCGCCATTATCAGAAATAAAGATGGCTTTGTATTGAAGGAATCTGTTTTCGGGATTTATTTTAAAATGACCGGAGTTGTCTGTCCGGATCCAATTCTCCGAGGCAAGTCCGGCTTTGCGGGCAGATGAACGTATCCAGAGTACCAGTTGTGTTCCGTTTGGAATTTCTGCAATACAGTCAATCCTGCCTTCTATTCTTTTTTTGTTCCATTGGAAAATTGATGATTCGTAGTTTTGTTTCCAGGATCGGTCATAGATGTTGCCCATATCTTCATTCATCGACCAATGAGGGCCAACTGTTGGTATTTTTTCAATGCGGGGATTTGAAAACCGGTTCCCGTCATTGTAAAAAACTTTTGAAGAGGTGTTGTGATTGCCATCCATCGAATGATTCGAAACCGCGATATCCAGCTTGCCATCTTTGTTAAAATCAGCCGCCAGTCCGTCAGAACCCGAATCATTGATCAGCGGAGTCCGGTTACGAGGGTGAAAGCCGTCGGTACCGCCCCAATAAATATAAGATGGGATCGTTTCACGTGTCAGGTCGGCGTGATAGCTTGGGATGAAGAGATCAAGATAGCCATCACTGTCTAAATCAGCAACTACCGGGCCAAGAGGACAGGATGCGGGAAGCCATTGTGCATTCGTTTGATGAAAGCCTTTTGGACCACCCCAGAATAGGAGTACTCCCATATCGAAATGGCTATTATTCGGTTTATCGTTGTAACAACAGCCAACAATATCGAGCCATCCGTCCTTGTTAAAATCGGCAGTTTCGAGGTCGATCACCGAAGGAGCATCTACTTCTCCTTTCCTGCTAATGTCAAATCCATCAGCACTTCCATAATAGATTTTTACTAAAGATTCAGCATATGAGGCTACTGCAATGTCAAGCCAGCCATCCTTGTTATAATCGGCCAGCTGAAGACCAAGCGACCGGCCTGAACAGGGTATGGATACCCTGTGATCGTTTGAGAAGCCTGTCTTGCTTCCATAATAAATGAGAATACTTGAATTGGCAAACTGACCCAGTACCAGGTCAAGATATCCATCTTTGTTGAGATCAGCAGTATTACTCGATCCGCATTCTGATTCAGAAAGGACTGAACGTTTGGTGAAATCGATGTTTCCCCCTTTCCCCCGGAAAATATTTGCCCCTGCCCATGGGTCTTCGGCCAATGTTTGTCCGCCATGCATCGCATCTAAAATAACGAGATCAGTTTCCCCGTCGGCATTAAAATCGGCTGCTGTGGCTTCATATGCGCTTCTCATGGGTATCTCTACCCGATTCTTTTCACGGAATCCGTCAGCCCCTCCCCAATAAAGGTACGATGAACATTTCTCATCAATTCGCCCTCCCATACTATTGGCAAATATTACTTTTGATCTTTTACTGTTTTTAACGGGAACCGCGAGCACATGAAAAGCCCCGATGGTGTTAATTCCAACCTCGCCTTTTACAAATTTTCTGTTTCCTAAACCATAATAAATAATAGACTGCGCTTTGAAATCGACATCACCTCTGTTGATTGCAATGGCTACATCGTTAATCCCATCACCATCGAAGTCGCCAAAGGCGGATGAACTCAGGTTTTTTGCTTTAAGGCTGGTTGAATGTGACAGAGAAAAACCGTTTTCGGTTCCCCAGAGAATATTCACCGCTTCACTGAATCCTTCCTTTGCTCCAAGAAATTCCCCTCCTGCCGCAAATCTTTGTGAGAAAGAGGAGATCAGCAAATCATTATAACCATCCTTATCAATGTCTCCTGTAACAATCCCCGATGCATTATCACTTTCAATATTTTGTTGCTCTTTCCATTTACGACCCGGCTGACCGGAAAGAATATAAATAGTTTTGTCTGACGTCCCTACCAGGATGTCCAATTTTTTATCATTGTTGCAATCTCCTGAAGCAATTGAAATCACTGGAGATTCAGGTAGTTGAATGGAGGTAGTATCCATCTTAATCTCCTTTTCTTTTGTTAAGATGGCCCAATAAACTGAAATGGTCCGGTTTTCTTTGAGTATGGCAAGATCGGCGGAGTTGTCATTATCAAAGTCACCTGTAGTTATCCCAATCGCTCCCGGGATTCCAATATCGTAATACCTGGTGTTGATAAAACCTCTTGCTCCGCCCCAGAAGATCCTTATAATTTTACCTGACGGCTGAGCGGGCGCCCATGCTTCTCCATTCAGCGTGATGATGTCCTCCCAACCGTCGTGGTTCAGGTCAGCTATGGCGACAGTTTTCATGTCATCGACAGGTAACTGTCCTGCACTGCGTTGAGATGACCAGCCATCTTCACCACCATAAATTAGGGTAACAAACCGGCGTGTATTTTGGACACCTTTATAATTGGGGCAAAACATCAGGTCAGGATACCCGTCATGATTCAAATCTGCGGTTACAGTCTGAAGACTTCCCTCAACTGCAAGATCTGATTCCCTGATTTTTCTGTCAGGTGAAATTTCAGCCAGCGTTGCCGGGATAATATTGAAGCCATTGTGAGTCTGACAAAAAAGCAGGTCGATATAACTGTCATTATTCAAGTCGAATTTATGGATTGTACGGATCTTGCCGTCACGACTCACATAAATATTATTACCTGAAGCATCCAAAGTACCATCAGCAAAATCTTCAAATGTATCTTCTACCCACATTTGTGCCCTGGCAAAAGAGACATTGATTGTCAGCATCAGGAAAAAGAATAGGAATTTTA
>JAHEYS010000359.1 GCA_023251475.1 Prolixibacteraceae bacterium | reverse complement strand
TAATGGTATCTTTCGGTGCTTTATCGAGCAAAACATCGATTGATTTTTTCCCGAGTTTATACGACACGGAGAGAACAATCAATGCGACTCCCAATGCTGCAAAGGCATCGGCAAAGTACCACCCGAAATTTGCACAAATTAGTCCAAATAATACCACAGATGAACTCCAGATATCGGTTGAAAAATGGAGTGCATCCGCCTCGAGTGCCTGGCTGTTATGTTTCCTGGCTACCCGCGAGAGCATCCGGGAACGGTTAATATCAATGATGATCGAACTGATCACAACAATATAACTCCAGTAGGTGACTTCAATATGGGTTTCACCGGACAGTAGCCGGCTCCCCGCTTCGTAAATAATCCATGTACACGTGATCAGTAAGAGAATCGTCTCGATCAGGGCAGAGAGATTTTCAATTTTACCGTGGCCGAAATGGTGATCATGGTCAGCGGGCTTGTCTGATATCCGCACCGAGAAATAGGTAATCACAGCTGCAACCATGTCAAGACCCGAATGCAAAGCCTCTGACATGATACCTAAACTTCCGGTTAAGATCCCGATAATCAGCTTGGAACCTGTCAGGAAAACAGCTGCGAAAACAGATATCAGCGCTACCCTTTTCTTCTCTTCTACCATCACAAAAAATCTTATAATTATAAACCGCGACGAAATGCCGGCAGATAACCATTCTGTTATTTCTCCTGCCCGGGAAACCACTTAACAATCAGATAGAGGATTACAGCCGAAACTGCCCCACCTGCAACCGATGCAATAATATCATTGGTATCGAGGATTCCTGAACCATAAGATTGTTTGAACTCATAGATGATGGAACCTGCGGTAACAACCAGAATGATCAAAGCAGGGTATCTGACAGGCCGTATCATCAGCAATTGGGAGAACCCGATTACGTAAAGGAAACCTGGCAGTGAACCGGCTAAACCAAAATCATCTATTCCATGACTGTTAATGTAATTCCGGTAAACTGATTTGGCTAACAATCCGAGGATCACAAATATAAATCCGGTTAAGAACGATGCGCGATGTTTATCTTCCATTATTTTACTGTTCCAACCAATTAGTACTATAATTCCGTAAAGGTAAAAAGCCAGTTATGCCGAATGGGATATTCAATTCATTCACAGGATGATCTCTCCTTCAAAAACATGATTGGCGGTGCCGGTCATAAAAACATTGTGATCGATCCATTCGATCACCAAATCCCCTAAAGTGAGATGCACGGTTACCTCTTTCCCTGTTTTACCATTCAGAAAGGAGGCGACAGCAGATGCACAGCTTCCTGTTCCGCAAGCCAGTGTGCTTCCGGCACCGCGTTCCCAGGTTCTCACTTTGATCTCCCGTTCATTCATCACCTCCACAAAATTGACATTTGTCCTTTGGGGGAACAGTGGGTCTCTTTCGATCTCCCTGCCCATGGCTACAATATCGGTTTTGTCAAGATCGTCAACAAAAACCATGGTATGCGGAACACCCATGAGCAAACTGGTAATCCTGATCTCCTTCCCTGACACAAGAAATGGTTCGTTGATCACATTTCCAGGAGCTCCGGTCATCGGAATAGCCGAACGCTCCAGTACCGGCGCCCCCATGTTGACCTTTACAAATAATACTTTTTCATCTTCAACAATCAGTTCAGGGATCATCACTCCTGCCCCGGTTTCAATTGTGAAGGACTTAACAGTTTTTATATGATTGTCGTATACATATTTGGCAAAACAGCGAATCCCATTGCCGCACATATTCGCTTCGCTTCCGTCCGAATTGATGATCCGCATCTTCACATCAGCAATCTCCGAGGGGAGGATCAGGATAATCCCGTCAGCTCCAATCCCCTGGTGACGATCGCAGATTCGGATGGCCAGTGAGGTCAAATCATATTTCAGCGGGTCAATCTCATCAAAAAGAACGAAATCGTTCCCTAATCCATGCATTTTCTGAAATTTCACCTTTATCATTTCCATTTAATGACTTTAATTGACTCGGACAAAATTTGTCTGATCTGTAAAAATCAGATTTATAACTGATTAAAAATATTATAAAAACCCTTTCCCCGGTCAGGTTTAGGTAGCAAAGTTATTAAAATTACAATGGCTGTTAAAGAGGGGTGCCACATAAATCTGTTAAATTATTGTGTATCGTTTTATTTTCATGTAAGTTTGAACACTCTTGAAAAATTACAGGAATGCAGAAAGAAAGGAAAAGGGACAAAATAAAGAAGATATTTCAGAATCCTTACCGGATTGTAATATTTAATGACCTCAATCTTCACATTATCAAGCAGGTGAGGTTTAATGCAAGAACGATGTTGGGAGCTCTTATTTTTGCTGTAATATTTATTATCACAAGTGTAACAATTCTGATTGCATTTACTCCGTTAAGGGAGTACATTCCGGGATATCCGACCGGAAAAATGAGGCAGATGTTGATTGGGAATGTGTTGGTAGTCGATTCCCTGGAGCAGGAAATTCAGCGGAGAGACAAGTATTTTACGGACTTCAGGGCGATGCTGGCCGGCGAAACACCCTCAGATACTGCGGTTAAGCGTACTGCTTCACTTCGGCCTGATCAGGTCCAGTTTAAAAAATATGATCATGATTCCCTTTTCAGGGAAGAGTTAGCCCGGGAACAGGTTAATCTTGGAATTAACTCGACCCCCTCGTCAAAGGGCGGAGTAGCGGGGTTACTTTTCTTTCCCCCCCTTAACGGGATAATTACAGGGAGGTTTGATATCAGTAACCGCCATTTCGGGGTGGATATTGTCGGAAAACTAAATTCCAGAATATCAGCTGCCCTTGACGGAACTGTCGTTTTTGCCGGCTGGACAATTGACACGGGGTATGTTATTTATTTACAGCACGGGCAAAACCTGATCACGGTTTACCGTCACAATGCGGAACTGCTCAAGATTCAGGGGGATAAAGTCAGGGCTGGTGAAGCAATTGCAATTATGGGTAACTCGGGAAAAGAGACGACCGGTCCGCATCTGCATTTCGAAATGTGGCTGAACGGTTTAGCTGTCAATCCTGAAGATTACGTAAAATTTTAAAATGTTGGTATGAAGAATATTGCAATACTTGGTTCTACAGGATCGATTGGAAAGCAGGCACTTGAAGTAATTGAAAATAATCCTGACAGATACTCGGTTGAAGTTCTGACCGCCTTTAACAATGTTGATTTACTGATTCAGCAGGCTAAAAAATTCCATCCCAATGTTGTTGTCATTGCCAATGAAGAGAAATACAAGGAGGTAAGCGAGGCCCTGGCCGGCGACGACATTAAAGTGTATGCCGGTGCTGCTGCGTTGAACCAGGTTGTAGAGATGGGGACCATAGATCTTGTGCTGACTGCAATGGTAGGTTATTCGGGGTTGATTCCGACGATCAATGCATTGAAAGCGGGAAAGAAGATTGCACTTGCAAATAAAGAGACCCTGGTTGTTGCAGGAGATCTGATCACCAGGCTCGCCATCGAAAATAAGGTGGATATTTTACCGGTTGATTCTGAACACTCTGCAATTTTTCAGTGTCTTGCCGGAGAATATATGAACCCGGTTGAAAAGGTGATTATCACGTGCTCGGGAGGCCCCTTTCAAGGGTTGAGTCAGGAAAGGATTGCCACCGTTGTGCCAAGGGATGCCTTAAAACACCCCTGCTGGGCGATGGGGGCCAAGATAACCATCGATTCGGCGACCCTGATGAACAAAGGGTTTGAGGTGATTGAAGCGAAATGGCTTTTCGGGTTAAAACCGGAACAAATAGAAGTGGTCATTCACCCGCAAAGCATCATTCATTCAATGGTACAGTTCTGTGATGGATCCATCAAGGCCCAGCTCGGATTGCCCGATATGCGATTGCCTATCCAGTATGCATTTAGCTTCCCCGAAAGAATTTGCAACGACTATCCAAGATTGAATTTCACCGATTTCCCGTCACTCACATTTTCAGCTCCCGATACAAAAATTTTTCGTAATCTTGCACTCGCTTACGAAGCTTTACAAAAAGGTGGTAATCTGGCCTGTATTCTGAATGCTTCCAACGAAATTGCGGTGGAAGCTTTTCTGAAAAAAAGAATCTCGTTTCAGAATATTTGGAATGTGAATGAACAATTGATGCGACAAGCCTCTTTCATTCAAGAGCCAACACTTGACGATTATATAGCATCTGACGGCGAAGCACGTTCCTATGCCCGCGAATTGGTGGAGACATTACTATTAAAACATTGATATAGTTATAAATATGATTATTCTTATAAAAGCAGCACAGTTAATTCTTAGCCTCTCAATATTAGTTATTATACACGAGTTCGGTCATTTTATCTTTTCCAAAGCCTTTAAATGCAGGGTAGAGAAATTCTATCTCTTTTTTGATCCCTGGTTTTCACTTTTCAAGTTTAAAAAGGGGGAAACCGAGTATGGTGTCGGTTGGCTCCCGTTAGGTGGTTATGTGAAGATTTCAGGAATGATCGATGAGTCAATGGATAAAGAGCAGATGAAATTGCCTGCCGAACCCTGGGAATTTCGTTCAAAACCCTCCTGGCAGCGGTTAATCATTATGATCGGAGGGGTATTGTTTAATCTTATTCTGGCAATCCTTATTTATTCCTCTGTCCTTTTTGTCTGGGGAGAACAGTATCTTCCAACCAAAAATGCAAAATACGGGATATCGGTTAGCGATACAGGTAAAGAGTTGGGACTTCGAAATGGAGACAAAGTTGTTACTGTTGACGGAATGGAGGTCGAGGATTTCAATAAGATCGTCCCCACCATTATACTAAACGGGGCAAAATCGGTTGAAGTACTGCGAAATGATGAACTGGTTAAAGTACCGGTCAGTCCCGCAATCATTCCCAAGTTACTCAAAGACAAGTTCCTGATCAGCCTTAGAATACCGTTTGTTTGCAAGATTATCGGATTTGGCAAGGAGTCTCCTGCCCGCGATGCCGGACTGGAAATCGGCGATGAAATCACCTCTTTAAATGGTTACGGTTTTCAATTTTACGATCAGTTTACCGATAGCCTCTCTGCATCAACTGGTAAAACAGTCTCAGTTTTAATTAAAAGAGGGGGAGTTGAGAAAACTGTTCCCGTTAAGATCGGGATCGGGGGAATACTGGGTATTCAGCGCGAATACAAAATTGACGGACTCTTCGAATTTAAAACCATTACTTACGGGTTTCTTGAATCAATTCCTGCAGGAGTTAAAAAGGGGTATAACGCCGTGGGTAATTACCTGAAACAATTTAAATTGCTGTTTGCACCTGAAACAAAAGCATACGAATCACTGGGTGGATTTATTGCGATCGGGAATATCTTCCCAAGTGTATGGGACTGGGAATCATTCTGGAACCTGACCGCCTTTCTCTCCATTATTCTTGCGGTGATGAATATTCTTCCTATTCCTGCCCTTGATGGAGGTCATGTCCTTTTTCTCCTTTTTGAAATGATTACAGGACGAAAACCGAGTGATAAATTCCTCGAATATGCACAGATCGTCGGGATGATTATCCTGTTTTCATTACTCATCTATGCCAATGGAAATGATTTCTGGAAATGGTACCAGGGGAAATTTTAATGGCTGATTATAAAGAAAAAATTATTTTAGTCTTTGAAAGAATAATTTATCATTTGAAATACTATTTTTGTACGTAAACAAATAAAACTTGAAATAATGATTTTACTGGCACTTTCAGCAGCACACGTTGTCATTGTGGTTGTAGCCTTATTACTGCTTTTTGGCGGCAAAAAGATCCCGGAACTCATGAGTGGCATTGGAAAAGGGATGAAAGACTTCAAAAAAGCCATAAAGGAGGATGACGAGCCATCTTCATCAGAGACTCCCAAAGAGATACCAAGAGCAGACAATAAAAAAGAGCCCTTGAAAGAATAGCTTAATCAGCGATCTTTTCAGAAGCCCCGAACACCAGTGTGTCCGGGGCTTTTTTCGATTCGCAGATAATAAGTACTTTAATTTCCCATTCCAAAATCGGGAGAAGTTTTATCAAACCATATCCTTTCAGAGTTCAGTTTAGGCAATGTTTTGTCATTAAGGGTAAAGCCCTCTTCCGTCTGCGCAGCAGTCCAGTTGGCCCGGTTCACTTCACCCGGATCACCCTGCCAATACCTTCTTGGAATAGTTTCAGCAACCGTTTAGCGGGCAAGCAAAGTGGAAGTATATTTTGGATAGCCTGTGCGACGAACCAGGGTAAATGCCTCGTTCCCCTGGCGATAAAAATTCAGAAGTTCCTGAATATATATTTTTTCCAGATTGT
>JAHEYS010000358.1 GCA_023251475.1 Prolixibacteraceae bacterium | reverse complement strand
GCCGGTTGCCAGCCTTTTTTTATTTCAGATATAAATTCGAGTCTCCGTAACTCAGGAACCGGTAATTATTGGTGAGCGCATGCTGGTAGATCTTTTTCCACTCGTCGCCAAGAAATGCAGCAATCAACAGTAATAATGTACTTTGCGGCTGATGAAAATTGGTGATCATCCCGCTGATCACCTTGAAATCATAGCCAGGTACTATTATTATCTGAGTTGAACTGTTCAAAACTGCCATACGATGATGGTGTAAACAGGCTGATAATGCTGTAAAAGCCTCATTTCTTGAATAGGATGGCCGGGGTTCGGTATATGGATCCCACTGAGTGACGGTAAGGAATTCAGGCTTTATTTCAGGATTTTCAATTAATTTACAGCCAATGAAATAGAGGCTTTCCAACGTCCTGACCGATGTGGTACCCACGGCAATTATTTTACCATTGAATGCGGCCAGACAGTCAATGAAATTGCGTGTCAGAGTGAAATGTTCCGTATGCATATCGTGGCCGCCGATTGTTTCAGATTTCACAGGCTGAAAAGTACCGGCTCCAACATGCAGGGTGACCTCCTCGCAGCTGATCTCCCTTCTTTTTAACGCATTAAAAACAGCTGGTGTAAAATGGAGTCCTGCCGTTGGTGCGGCCACTGATCCTTTTACTTTGGAATAAAGGGTTTGATAGCTCTCCAGATCAATATCTTCCGACTCACGGTTAAGGTAGGGTGGGATGGGGATGTTTCCCAGAATCTCAAGGAGATCTGCAAACGTAACGGTAGGATTATCCCATCTGAACTCGATTTCGTGCGCTTTATTATGGAGATCATTAATTTTCTCTGCCATGAAATTCACCTGCTTCCCCTCCAATGTCAGGGTTTGTATCAGCACTTCATCCTTCCATTTCTTCAGGTTGCCAATGATGCATTTCCAGCGACAGGATTTTGTCTGCGAAAAGGATAAGGCATAGTCGGATGGCAATAACGGCTCGAGACAAAAAATTTCTATTCTGGCTCCCGTTTGTTTCCTGAAAAACAATCGTGCCCTGATAACACGTGTATTATTAAATACCAGCAGCGATTCGGGGGGAAGTAACCGGGGCAGTTCGTAGAAGTGCCGGTCTGTAATATTCCCGTTCTCCCAGATCAGCAACTTCGACTGATCCCGGTCAGGAAGGGCGTATGACGCAATATTTTCCCCGGGGAGGGGATAAGAATAATCCTGAATAGAAATATTTTGAACTTGATCCATCTCAGTTGGTAAAAAAATCGCAGGCCTGTAAGCCGGGTTCTGTTTTTCATCCTATCATTTATCTTGGACTGCTGTCACCAGCAGCCTCATGCAGCCTACCCCTTACGATATCCGACCCCCTTCCGGAGAGCGAAACCAGGGCGGGCAGCCCTGTGTCCCGAAGAACCCGTAATATATTTGGCCTTACAATCTATGAGGCGTACGGCTGATCATGTTGCCATGGTCACCGGTGGGCTCTTACCCCACCTTTTCACCCTTATCCGTCAGATGACGGACGGTCATTTTCTGTTACACTACTGCGAACTTGCATCCGCCTTCCCGTTAGGAAGCATAGCGCCCTGTATTGCCCGGACTTTCCTCCCCGGTAACCCGGGGCGATAGAACAGCCTGCGAAGCTGCAAATTTACAAAATGAAAACCTCACGAGCAATAGCAAATAATAATGGGCTACCTCCGGATAAGTCCCGTTTCCACTTCAAGTTGGGCCCCCGACTTAACGTATTTTGCAAAGATTTTTTTAATAAACTTTCATTTATTTTCCCCTTTGGTGTGTGAGTCCCCTATTTTGTCTTAAATTAGCGGTTTGCTTAATTCTGAAGATCATTTTTCAAAATCAAGGAGTTACTTTTAATCAATTGTACAGGTGTGAAACAAAAATTTATCGTGGCGGTGTCGGAACACCGGTTATTTGGATTTCTGATATTACCTTTTTTGGCTGAGGATGGACCTGATAGCAAGTATCTCTCAATATCACAGCGCATTCGCATGCATGACCTCAAGGAGGGCAATTTTGCCTACTCTGCTGTTCAATCCGAATTAGTCAGACTGACCGAAAAGTATGCTGACGAGAATCTTGCAAAAAAATACAATAAAAAGGGGACATTAAACGATTTCTACAAGAATGTACAGGGGGAGGATTTTACAAAAAAACTGCTTCCCTATATCGAGGGGATTATGATCAGATGCCTCGAACTGCTTAAAACAGAAGCTATACCTGTTTACTTTAAACGGGCAAAATATGCCAATCTTTATGACGAGGACCGGATTGAGTTGTGTTATGAAGATACCGGTGCAGTCTTTAATTTTCACAGGCTTGAAAATGAAACGCGCTATTTTTTGTCGATCCGGCATGGCACTACTCAGCTTTCGTTGCTTAACCGGAATATTTTCTTGCTGGTCAACGAGCCCTGCCGGATACTTTATCAAAACAAACTCTACTTTTTCGATAATATTACCGGTTCAAAGTTGCAGCCGTTCTTCGGAAAGGAATACATCAGTATACCTCGGAACGTGGAGGAGAAATATTATGGTTCATTCATTCTTAATGCGGTTAAGAGTCAGGAAATCAATTATTCAGGTTTCCAGATTATCGATGTGCCAACCCATAAGGAGGCCATTCTGTCGGTGGCTGCCAACCTTGCCGGATATCCGGTTTTTATCCCGGTTTTTAAATACAACAATACCGTTATTCCGCCAGGCGATGAAGGGAAAAAAGTGGCTGTATTTGAAGTTAAAGATGGGAATTATCTTTTCCGGCGTTTCGAAAAAGATCTGAAGTGGGAATCAGAGCTGATTTCAAAACTCCGGATGCTTGGTTTATATGGGGAAAATCACACCTTAATGCTGGCACAACCCGGCGAAGAGCTCTCATCTGCCTTTTATGAGGCAATAGACTGGCTTTCCAAAAATAACGATATTTTGACCGAAAACGGGTTTACCATATGTCAGGAGAAACTCGATCATACCTACTTTACAGGCCCCCGGCAGATTGATCTGAAAATCAATTATTCCAACGATTGGTTTGATATTTATGCCATGGTCACCTTTGGCCAGTTCTCCTTTCCCTTTATCCGGTTACGAAAAAATATCCTTGGAATGATACGGGAATTTAAACTTCCTGATGGCGAGATCGCCATTCTTCCGGCAGAGTGGTTTGCCAGGTATCGCGCGATGTTCAGTTTTGGAAAGGTCACCGAACAATCGGTCAGGCTTCAGAATCACCACTTTATGTTGGTCAATGAAATATCTGAAGAACCGGAATTGTCAGCCGATGAATTAATTGGAAACCTCAGAAATCAGGTGATCCTCCCCCGGGAAATCCCTGCTGAACTTTGTGCCGAACTTCGTAATTACCAGCAGGATGGTTATAACTGGATGTATCATCTTTATATCAATAGGATAGGGGGGTGCCTGGCGGATGACATGGGACTCGGGAAAACAGTTCAGGCGCTCACACTCCTGCTTCAAGTGAAACGGAAAGAGACCGTTTACCCGCACTTTTCCCATAAAAAATCGGGACAACTTTCACTGTTTGCCACCGATGAAGCTGCGAACGCGACTCTTCAGCCAGCCACACTCATTGTTTTACCCGTGTCGCTGGTCCACAACTGGGAAAAAGAGATCCGGAAATTTGCCCCTACCTTAAGAACTTATGTTTACAGCGGCGCCCGACGACGGGAAAAAAGTGATCTCAATGAAATCATCTGCAGCTTTGATATCATTCTAACCACCTATGGTACCGTAAGAAACGATGCCGATGAATTGTCACAGTACGAGTTCTTTTACCTCATTCTTGATGAAAGCCAATATATAAAAAACAGTGAATCAAAAACATATAAGACCATTACGGGCATCAGGTCGCAACATCGGATCGTTTTGACGGGAACCCCGATTGAGAATTCACTCTCGGACCTTTGGGCGCAAATGAATTTTCTGAACAGGGGATTGCTGGGAAGCAAAAACTATTTTAAACAGGAATTTATCCTCCCGATTGAACGGGACAAAATTCCGGAGGCCAGCGAAAAACTGCAAAAATTGATCCATCCCTTCATTTTGAGACGAACCAAGGAGGAGGTCGCCAAAGATCTTCCTGCACTGACAGAGGAGACCATCATTGTGGAGATGACAGTTGAACAGAATGAACTTTATGAAACCGAAAAATCGGCGGTCAGAAATGTTTTGCTCAACAATGTAAATGACGCGGGATTGGAGAAATCCGCATTTATTGTTTTGCAGGCGCTGACTCGACTGAGGCAGATCGCTATCCATCCGAAACTCATCGATCAGGAATCGGCTTATGAGTCGGGCAAGTTCAATGAGATGATGGTGATGCTCTCCATTCTCGTGGCTGAAAATCACAAAATACTGGTCTTTTCCTCTTTTGTAAAACACCTTAAGTTATTGGCTGCCGGGTTTGCCAGGGAAAATTGGAATTACAGCCTGCTTACCGGGCAAACTGCCGACCGCAAACAGGTGATCGAGGAATTTCAGGAGGATCCCGAAAAGAAGATTTTCCTGATTTCACTGAAGGCCGGAGGAGTGGGGTTGAATCTTACTGCCGCCGATTATATTTTCATTACTGATCCCTGGTGGAATCCTGCGGCTGAGATGCAGGCCATCAGCCGCGCACACCGAATTGGCCAGGATAAAAAAGTTTTTGTGTACCGGTTTATCTCTGAAAACTCGATCGAAGAGAAAATTCAGCAGTTGCAGGAAAGAAAGTCGAAACTGGCCAGCGCATTTGTCAATTCAAATGATCCATTCCGGGATATTTCAAAAGATGAGGTTCTTGACCTGTTTGTCTGAAAATTGAAAAGGACGGAGCCGGGCGGCTCCATCCTTTTACTAAAACTAACCAAACTAACTAACCTAACTAAACCTAAACTTATGAAAAAAAATGTACCACAAAGGTAAAGGGTTAAAATGTAGTTTCCCAAATATTTAGTGTTAAATAATTGTAAAATTGAAACATTTGTTTTCAGGCCTTTTATTTTGGAAAAAATAGATATCTTTGCCTCCTGAAATTTTTGAGTATTAAATATAATTCAATACAGATAATTAAACCTTTTATCCAATGCAGAATAGAGGACTCATTCGGCTCTTAGCCATCTTGTTAGCTTTAGTATGTTTTTACCAGCTTTATTTCACGTTTAAGACCTATCAGGTTGAAAAAGACGCTAAAGCGTTCGGGATTAAACAGGCAAAAATTAAAAATCCTGGCGCCACCACTGTCGCTTTAGAGGCGTTTGCCCAGAAATATGAAGGATACTATCTCGACTCGATTGCCAGCCAGCCTGTCTACAACTTTTTAGGTTTACGCAAATACACCTTTCGCGAAGTGGGTGAGTACGCTGTTCCGCTGGGACTTGACTTAAAGGGTGGGATGAACGTAACGCTGGAGATCTCTGTTGTTGATCTTGTAAGGGCAATGTCGGGCTTTAGCACTGACTCTACCTTCAACAAGGCAATTGCACTGGCTAAAAAGAACCAGAAGGAGAGTCAGGAGGATTTTGTCTCCCTGTTTGGCAAAGCTTTTCAAACGGTTGATCCCAATGCAAAACTTGCCGCTATCTTCAATACCCTCGATTTAAGAGATAAGGTCAGCTTTAACTCAACCAATGAAGATGTGTTAAAGGTGATTCGTCAGGAGACCAACAGCGCTGTTGACAACTCTTTCCAGATCCTCCGTACCCGTATTGACCGTTTCGGTGTGGCACAGCCCAATATCCAGCAGCTTCAGACAAAGGGGCGAATCCTGGTTGAACTTCCGGGTGTAAAAGATCCCAAACGTGTCAGAAAACTGCTGCAGGGAACTGCCAATCTTGAGTTCTGGGAAACTACTGAAAACAGTGAAGTATATCCCTATCTGCTCGAAGCTAATAAACGTCTTCGTGAGATTAAGGAGGCGACCAACGCGATTGCCGGAGCTGACGCAACCGCTAAAATTACTGCATCAAAAGATTCAACAAAGGCATCTGACCTTGTAAGCGAAGTTAAAAAATCCGGCAAAGATTCCCTTGCTGCAGGATCTGCCGCTGATATTGCCAAAAATTTCCCGCTTTTTGCCGTTTTATCCCCAAGTACCTCACGTGATGGTCAGCTGTTCCGCGGGCCGGTCGTGGGATATTCACACTCCAGGGATACAGCAGCAGTAAGCGAATATTTGAAAATGCCCCAGATTAAATCAATCTTTCCCAGGACGATATTGTTCAGGGGGACTGCTCAGCCAACTGAGAAAGAGGGTAATTTTTATCAGCTCATTGCCCTGAAGGTAACCAACTG
>JAHEYS010000106.1 GCA_023251475.1 Prolixibacteraceae bacterium | reverse complement strand
TATACCCCGTTTAAATGAATTATTTCACTTAGATTGTATTTTAGGTCAGATAAATTCAATTGTTTATAACACTGCAGTTTACATGCGGTTTAGTTTTAGCCGGAGAGAATACGGTTGAATCCTCACTGTGCACCAGCCTCCGTTCACAGTTTAAGGCAAAGAAAAGCATTTATTCTGGCGGAATAGCCGTTGAAGTCACCTTTGCAATCTTTCTAAGCTTTTCCACTGGCACGATCTGCACGTCACCCGGGAAACTCCCGGGATCAACCATTACCTGCATACTGAATAGGATTCTTTTTCCCATTTTTTGATTGGTTTTTTAATTTTCACTGCGTAATTATTTGTCCCAAAGTGGTTGTTCTAATTCAGATGCCCCTTTTCCCAGCTATTTGACCAGTTCTCCAACGATCATCACATTTGCGGGATACCAGTCGCGTCCTGAATATTTAGCCTGATCAACGATTGTTATTTTCTTTTTTAGCATAATCGGTGCTTTATCAATCTTTTTATCCAGGACACAGATTTCCACATCGTGAACTTTATCCTCGAGCTCTTTTACAAAGAAGCTGTGTTTCCGGTAATTATCGCACCACTGGTCGAACCGGGCGATCTCTTCTTTGTTCCCGTCTACGCTGATCTCAATAGTGCCTGTACCCGGACCAATACAATCATAGATTCCCAGCACACGTCCTTTAAATTTAAAACGCATCATAGCGCCGGGTTTACCTGAAAATACATCGTGTTCCATGCGGAAGACCCCCAGATTGGAACCTGTACCGCCAATTGTTGCATTGACCTGGTAAAAGGCAGTTTGCGGATAGGTCAGACGAAACCAGTTAAAGGTGAGGTCCCGCCACCCATCTTTAGCTTCGGTAATACTCCCTCCAATATAACCGATGCGGACCTGTCGTTGTGTTGCTATCTTCTTAAAAACGTTGGGTAAGCCATTCCGTTGATGAAATTCCTGCATCCTAAATATTGGAGCCAAGGTGACCGGAATTTTCTCTGTTGAGATTTTGCCAGCTGAAAGGGAGAGGGAAAAGAAAATTCCTGTCACTAAAAGTATTACTGGTACAAATGAAGGTCTCATATTTTATTGATTTAAATACCAAATAAAAACTGCTTATTTCTGTTTTATATTTCAGCCCGGAACGAGTTTAATCCAATCATTTTAATGGGTTTGTCTGCATTGTCGTCTCCAACTCAACTGATTTGTCATAAGGATTTATTTCCCATGCAGCATTTCCCTCTTTTACGATTTTACGGGGTTGATATTCAATGCCGTTTATTATAACTTCAGGTTTCTTTTCATTGCCATCGAAATATAAATTATAGGAGCGGGTATTGAAAGGTGTCCCGATTTCACGTTGGATATGGTAACCTGCATCAACAACAATTTTTACTGTATTATCCTTTTCCTGATGAAGTACCACTTTCCCAAATGGCAACTGTTCTGCATTGAAATGACCTGCCGGACATGTTATATCAACCGGTAAATTCTTATCAAACTGGCTTTGGTAGGCAACCCATGTTTTTGAGGAGGGACAGGATAGCATCCACATCGTATTGCCCGAAATCGTTTTTACCCTGGCATCCTGAACTTTAACCAGTCCGTTATCGCTGACTGAAAATTCAGGAGATTGTAAAAACCTGGTCCACGGATCTTCCCTCCCCGAAATCTGCCGCATGGCGTATGCTTCAGTGAAACAATGCCATTTCATCTCCAGCTTTCGGCCATCACGCTGGTAACCAATGTGACGGTCGTATCCGTTTGCTTCATCTGCAATAACGTTCCCTGATAATATCCTGTCCTGAAAATTCTTAAACGAACCATATTCCTTTCGATCTCCCATTTCCACCACAAAACCCGATTGTGCCTTTACCCAGTCCTCATTGGAGATACCTTCGATGTTTTCAGCATTCACATTATCCTGATAAAGAACGATATGGCGAGTGCGTTTTTCCAGAATGGTTTTACAGTTGCCCCTGAGTGCCGTGGATTTTAACGGACGGATTGCAGCATAAACATTTCCGTCTTCGATAAACCACCAATCGCCCGGGTTGAGCTCACAGGGAAGCTTTTTTACCGGTTCCCGGTTTACGAAAAGCCCTTCAATACCTTCGGTCCAGCGAAAAAGAAACATCGCTGCCGACGCACGTTGAGTTTTACTTTTGACAAGGGTGGCGTAATGGGTGCCTGGTTTGGTGGTGTAGGAGAGGAGCAGCGTGTTACTGTCCTGAAGGGTTCCAACGCGTCCGAAATCTATAAATTCGCGCATCCAGGGGCCACCCGGACCACCTTTTGAATCTTTTACCGGCTGATCGGGTGCGTTGTCGAAAAACAAATCCCCTTTGTCCAGAAAGCTCATACCATTGTATACATAATGGGGGTAAAGGAGGCAAAACCGTTCAGGACTACCCACTGGTGCAGTCGGATTACGGCTGTTATTCCACCAGGCAGATGCAGCAATTACGCAGGTATTTACAATCCATGAGGAGGTCGTTGAGCCAATAGTATAATCTTTGGTCTGATAATTTACATACTTTGCCGGACGCAATGGGTCACCTTGCGGAACCCCGGACAGATCAGGATAATTTTTCCAGTGTTTCAATGCAACAAGGGATTGCAGTTCGTGCGGAACTGTTTTTTGCCATGCTATTCCCTGTAAATAGTCTGGCAAATCAGGGATTGTGGCTTCCAGTTGTGTCTGCTCCCAGGCTGAACGGAAGTTTCGTGAGTCCCAGCCATCCCATGGGAAGAAAAAGTTAAGCCAGATCGGCCGGGACATACCTGTGGCCAAAAGGGCACGTTCATTATCCGTTCCAAGCCATTCGCTCGGGGCCATTCGGCTACCGGGTCCGGTAATTCGTCCTATTGAAGATGACCATGTCAGGAACCGGTTGATCCAGAGCCTTTCTGAAATCATCCCGGACATCCTGCGGAGATAGGGATCCGGAATGTATTTCTTGATCAATTCCCAGCTTGAAGTCCCATTCCAATGGCTTTCAAGCAGGTTAAATTCGCCCATATCACCGGTATTGTTCATATGGTTTAGTTCTGAAAGCAACCCCTTTTTGCCGGCAGCAACCACTTTTTGATCGTCGATCAATGCAGGTGTGAGGGTTAACGGGGTCAGGTAACCATGTACATTTGAACCATTGGATCCGTTGATATTAATCCATGCCGTATAATTGGCACCGCTGCCTGAGAGATCCAGCTCTTTTAATGCCCTGCGGATTAGTGCAAAAGTTTCTGGTTCAAGCTGTCCAGGAACCCTCAGGGCCAATTCTATCCAAACCATTGGGACACGGCTTTGTGGTGTTTTTTTATGCCATGCATTTACATCTTTCAGCGCAAGTTCGCATTCATTTCGGATTTGTTTGTTCACCTCCGAAACCTGCAAGGGGTCGCCACTGAGGAGGAGTTCTATTTTGCTGTACTTGCCCGGCTTGTTCTCCGGATTGTTCCGCCAGCTGGAACTCTGCATCCAGAAGTTGAGTGCATCCTCTCCGCAAACCAACCTTCCCTTAAAAAAGTTCTCATTATAGGTGCGCAAATGCCAGTTGCCCGCATCCGGAACTCGGAGTGGATTTGGCGCTGATGTTTGCCCCCATGTTAATAGCGGGAAACAAACATAGGCAATAAATATCAATACATTCAAGTTCATAATAATATGTTTTTGAGTTTATTCTGTCGCAATTCCAGGATCATTCAGGTTTGCAAATCCATTATCACCGCTTTCAGATCATCTGCATTCCGAATGACAATCCATTTTAATATTTGTATTTCCTTTGTTCAAATCAATCATCGGATTCGAGATCAGTGCCCCTTGTTAACCTCCACCTCCTGTTTGCAGTCAATAATTGCTTTTGGAAGAATTACAGGGGGGACCAAAATGATTTTTAACGGTAAAAATATGACTACCACCTGCCACGCTTTCCTCCTTATCCGTAAATACAGTTGCGGTAGTATTTGGAGGTATTGTCACCGTTAAGATGATCTTATCACCAACTCTTCTCCATTCAGACCGTACCATCCCATTCACGGAATTGTATTCTCCTTTCACCCACTGCAACTCTTTTACAAAATGTGGATGTATGATGATATGTTTAAAACCCGGTATACTGTTGTCGTAATTTATGCCGGCCAGGTCTTTGGACATCCCTCTTCAAGTGCTTTTATTTCCTCTGTTTTAATATTGCATATCTCATAATATGATAAATATACTATTTAACATTACCAAACGAATATCATATTATAATATTCTCATTACCTAAATTTGATGCTCTCCTATATGATTATCTTGCTTTCGGCATTAGGACATACTGAAAATATTATTACTCAGTTGGCCTTGGCTACATCTTGTGCAGCTCCTTATTTTATGGTTTTGAATACAGAAAAGGGGGTCCCCTAATTGCGGAAACCCCTAAATTCATATCAATTTTAATTATTAAATTACACCAACCTAAACTTTGTAGTATTGCTCCCAACCTTTCCGGGGAGGAAGGCCAACCAGCAGGTCATTGGCCAGTTTATTGTTGGTGATATTTTTTGAATTCCTGTCGAAAAGTAGTTTTGTATTCAATTTTTGCGCCATCACACCTAAGGCAAACACCTGGCTCAGCGGACCAGCAATTTCGAATGGAGAACGGGTTTTCTCTTCACCTTTACAAGCCTTGAGGAAGTTGGCATAATGATTTGAAGGACTTTTGGGAACTTCCGGCAGTTTTGATGCCATCTCTTTGGCTTTTTCAGCAGGGATAATTGATAAGGTGCTTCCATGCGAGCCCCCTTTGAAGGTAAGCTCCTTGCTGTAAATAATCTTGCCCGGATTCAGTTTGGCGGACGGAATCTTGCCTACACTGGTTGACGGAATATTAGGATCGAGTTCAGAAACGCCATAACCTTCTGGAATAGTAGGAATATTGTTTTTTCCATCATACCACGTGATGTTGAGTGGCGGCATATTGCCACGTTCAGGAAATTTGAACAATATCGTTGAAGCCATCGGGTAGAAAAAAGGATTGTGTCCATCGGCTTTCAGCATATTCACTTCAGTTGGCAGTCCCAGGTTCAGAAACTGGTGGGCAGTATCGATGATGTGTGCGCCCCAATCGCCAAGTGCACCTAAACCGAAATCGTACCAGCCACGCCATTGCCCGTTGATAAAGTCCTTGTTGTAACCGTGTTGCTGAACTACTCCCAGCCAGATATCCCAATCGAGCGTGCCAGGGATTGGTTGAGCAGGCGGGAAATTTTTTATGTTGGTATCCCAGCCATGCCAGCGACGGGCACCGTTCATATGGGCAGTAATGTCTGTTACATCTTTGATAATACCCGCTTCTGCCCAGGCTTTAAACTGGAAATAGTTCGCTTCGGAGTGACCCTGGTTTCCCATCTGGGTAACTACCTTATTGTGTTTTTTAGCCGATTTCATCATCAGTTCAATTTCGTTGAACGTGCGCGCCATCGGCTTTTCAACATAAACATGTATGCCCAATCCCAAAGCCATCATTGTAATCGCGAAATGCGAATGGTCGGGTACGCCCACTGAAACGGCTTCAATTTTACTTCCCATTTTGTCGAACATTGTTCTGAAATCCTTGAAGCGAGGTACATCGGGAAATTTTTCGAGCACCTTAAGCGTATGGGGCGCGCCCATGTCAACATCGCAAAAGGCGACTATGTTTGCCAACCCTGTGCGAAATAGGGACATGACATCCAAACCTCCCTGATTTCCAATTCCGATGCAGGCAAGGTTAACACGTTCACCAGCCTTTGCCAATCCTAAGGAAGGCGCTGTTTTGGCCGAGGCTTTTGTCCAGATCGTGGGAAGAGCAGTTGCTGCCGAAAGTAAAACTGCGTTTTTTAAGAACGATCGGCGCGAATTTCCATTTAAACTCATTTGCTTAAATTATTTAGTTGTGAAATCAATACTTCTTAAATATCTAAATTGAATTTTTTGAATCAGAGATGTACCATTATATGGGCAATAGCAAGTCAATTGCGGCCAAATTAGTTGAATACCTAGATCTGTTACTGCCTGCAAATGTTGCGATGAAAGAATGCAGAACCAGGCTTGCGGGATTTTTGCTGAGAGAAGATATAAATCAACTTGCTAAAATTTTGCACTAACAACTTTTGATTGGTTTTTAAGCTTTTCCTAAGTATTTTTCATCCTGCAAGTGATTGCTTTTTGCTTTAATTTTCTCTTGTCACCATTTGAAGATAGGCTATTACCATCACTTTTGTTACTCTTTATTTTAGTTTTTAAGTTATTTAATAATTTAGTTCAAGCTAAAAACCCTTTAAATGTCTGTTAATCTAATTTTTAATATCCAAGCATACTCACATGGCCTGTTTTTCTCATTTTGTAATTTAGTCGGCAGTTTTACATTAATTCCATCTCCTGAGTTAATCCAATCCAAAGGTTTATTGTAGCCCAGAATTTCAATTTTACTACCTTTTTCTGCTTTTATCCCCTTGAGGTACAATTCTTGCCCGGGCCACTCTTTCATGATTGCGTAAAGATATTTATTGTCTTTGCTACGGGTAAAAGCAACTGGACCATCAATTTGACGCGTGAATGGTCGGGTCGAATAGATGCCTTCTCCATTCACTTTTAACCATTTCCCAATATCTTTCAACCGAATTACCTGAATTTTTGGTAAAGCTCCATGTCCATCTAAATTCACAATTAAAAGAAGGTTACCCCCGTGGGCTACTATATCGACGAACTTATCGATAAATTCCTTTGAACTAATCACATTTGCCTCGGTATCCTGCCAGTTATATCCAAAAGACTGACTGATGCCCCAACATGCTTCCCACGCATGGGTAGTTTGTTTGGCTTGCTTCTCCATATCACCATACTCATTGGTAAAAAAATCACCCCTTACCGATCGCAACCATTTTTTGTCCAATGTACCATAACGGTCGTTAACGGCCACTTCTTTGCGCCCTTCTGCATTGTTATAGAAATAGGAAGCAATTTCATATGTTTTAAGTCCTTCTGCACTAATTGATGACATATCTCCATCATACCAGATCAGGTCGGGGTCGTATTTGTCAATAAATTCAGTAGCTTGTGGAACAAGGTAGTCCGATGCAAAATCCTTTACCGCAATTTTACCGGATATCTTTTTTTCCAGTTCAGGGGTATAGGGCTTTATTCCTTTCTTCCATCCCCATCCGCGTTTTTGCAAATTACCTTTGCTATCAATCAATGGGTATTCCCATTCTTCAATACTAAAGTAGAATCCAAATTTCAGGTTTTGCTTTTTACAACTTTCAACCATAGGCTTGATTAAATCTTTTTTTGGCCCCATGTCTCCAGCATCTCTCTGTGTATAAGATGATGGCCATAAGCAAAATCCCCCGTGGTGCTTGCTAAATGGAACTATATATTTCATTCCGGCATCAACGGCTAGTTTTGCCAATTTTTCGGGATTGTAATCTCTGGCAGTAAACAAAGGAATAAAATCGTCCCGTTTAAAATCTTTACCCCAATTCTTATTATGGTATTTAACAAATTCAGGAATGGTATCATGCCTGAATTCATACCAATCGGGGTACATGGCCCCTTTTTCCATTTTTGGAGCCCAACCGGCAACAGACCAGAGCCCCCAGTCGATAAACATCCCGAATTTTGCATCTTGAAACCATTCGGGTGCATTGTGGGTGTCTATTGACGCTGGAGTTGGCTTCCATTTACCTTTTGCATTAACTTCTGTAACCTTTTCATGTTGTATGGCAGCAAGGCTCATCGTCTTTTCTGAAAAATTGTTTTTCAATTCTTCCAGGGAATATTTGTATTTGATTGGTTGAAAATTGTCAGGCCTTCGGTTTTGTTTGGGTGCAAGAGGTATTTTGTCATTGCGGACTTGTCCATAGCCCGAAATTGCAAAGAAAAAAAGCAGTAGTCCGCATAAAAAATTTCTGTTCATAATTTTAAAGTATTTAGACGCATTTAAATATCTAAATTGAATCATTTGAACCGTAGATATGCCGGCATATGTGTTGCTTAAAAGATACTGTCCATTTTCCATCATTAGAAAAACTTCGGATCTTACAAAAAATGTAAAGCCATCAGCATGATCACGAACCTTTTCATTTCACTATATAAAAATACGAATTAGTACTAATCTTTGGTAATTACGGGTATATTCCCGCTCCAGTTAACTGTAATTTTGGTTTTGCCATCATCTATCTTAAGGATGCTATTCTCCATATTTACGTAAGGGCTTTCAATCATTGGCCAATCCTGATAAGGTATTTCCTGCTTACCATTGATCCGGACGATCGGAACAGATTCGGCAAGACCCTTTATGCCCTTACTCTCCAGATGGCCTGGTAGAGAAGCAGCAGGTACAACAGGCAGGCCAGGTTGATACTGTATCTCCAATTTATCCTTACGGGAATTGACATAACTCACTTCCATTTTATCCCAATTAATATTTATTTTGTTTTTTTGCAGCCTATCTCTGAATCTTTTAAAACTACCAAACTCCTCTTCTGTTCCCACCTCAAAAATAAACCCTGTTTTGTCATGATCGCTCTTGACAACATTAAATCCATCAACACCATTACCTTGCAGGTTAGTTTGTTCGTAATAACTTTTCAGCGGTTTAATGGCTGTGTAAGTTTTTCCTTCGCGAAGGAAAATCCAACCTTTCTCATCAAATTTCTCATCAACAGATTTCGGATAACGGAACATTCCGCGTTGTATTAAATGGTCGGCATGTCCGTCGCGCCAGGCCCATTTCTGTTCGTTAGGCAGATTTGGCCAAGGGTCTTTTTCCGGAATATCAAATAAGGTTATCACTGTATTTTCGTGATGAGCGGTTTGCTGAAATGGCGATATGTTCCCTTTGTTCCATGTATCGGGGGTCAGGTCGGGTTGGTCGCCATCGCTGTACCAATACGGATGGTAGCATCCGATATAATTGAACCTGTCGGGACTACTCCATACGATATTGAAGTTATTGTTGCTGTGATCTGCATAATCTCCACCGGGAACCCAACGAAAATTGCCGGTTCCTATGGCATAATGCCTGTTCCGGTAAACTTTCCGCATCATCATGTGAGGCACTCCGGTGCCGTATTCTCCAAAAGTAGAGGCGGAAGATTTTAATGTAAATGGATAATAGTTGGAATCAGCCAGTTTGAAAAAAACGGCATCGGGTTTTACATTGGACAATGCAGAAAAGATAGTATAGTTTGTTTCCTGATGATCGGTAAAATCGGTTAATTTCACATTCTTGTCTGCAGGCCCCCATCCCCACATCAGCCAATTATAACTTGCAGTAGCAGAAACCTGTAATTTCCCGGGCATATGATCCTGTTGTAACCACATCCGTCCATAGGGCGCCATAATATTTCCTTCAAAGTTATTCAGGGAAATAAGAGACCATTTATATAACAGGAAAGCTTCGGCCATAGCCTTCATTTCGGGCTCTTTGGCATATTCCCGTAATATTTCAACCGAAAAATTCATTACAACTTCATAAATGATGGAAAGGTATTCCGTATACCCTTTCTGATAAACATTCTTAAAAGTTTTTCGCATCCGTTCTTTCACATCGCCCATCAATTCCTTGCTGCTCATTCCATTTACCCATTTAGCATCAGGGAAGAGTTGTCCGAACAGGTAAGCGCTGGTCCACATCATCAGCGCATGGTTTTCAGTGCCATGGCCTAAAAAGCCCTGCCCGTCTATTTTGTCTGATTTCGCTAACCGCTGAAGCTGGGATTGAATTTGCATTCTTTGTTCAGCATTAAAACTGTCCCAATAGCGGCACAATGCAAGTGCCATTCCGGGAAAATCGAACATACTCTGATTTTTGTTTTCCAACACATTACTAATATAGGTCAATGCAGCCTGGTCGTTTGGATTTGATTCCAGGCGGGCTATTGCTTTGGATAGTCCATGTTTTCCGCGTTGCAATAATGAGACATCTTTCAGGCTGCTTACAATTGCTTGTTTCCGGGTTTGATATGTTGACAAATCCTGCGAATGCAGTGCGAAAGAAAAAGGGATGAATAGTAAAGTGAAAATTATTTTCTTCATAAATAAGCGTTATTAATTGAGATATTATTATTGAATAGATGGTTCTGCCGGGCAGATTATTTTAAAAAAAAAAGGCAATATGGTCTGTTTGGTTTAATTTGATCCGGTGTAAACCAAGTAATTAGTGCAGAAAAATCTGTTTCTGAGTTTCAGCTGCCTATTCGCGATCAATCAGGATAATAAATATGTTATAATTGTCTGGTGATCTTTGGCAATTCTCCTGACCAATCCACATTTATGTTGGTATTCCCTTGTTTTATTTCTAATCTTCTATTGTTCAGGTTAATAAATGGACTTGAAATCAATGGCCACTGGTCAGCACTCAAATCCTGTTTCCCGTTAATAAAAACTTTCGGGACCGAATTTGCAAGACCATCGGGGTCAACCTTCAAACCTTCATTATAGATTATTTTCAGTGTCTTACCCTTTAGGTTGGTATATACCACCGTCATTGCAGACCAATCTACCTTTAACCGGTTTTTTTGAATTTTTTCCTTGAAGGAGTTCAGATTCTTGTACTCAGTTTTAGTGCCGATCTCATAGATGAATCCGCATTTGGCAAAATCGCTCTTCACGACATTAAAACCAAGCATATCAGTATTCTTAAGATCTGTCTGTATATAGTAGTCTTTAAGCGATTTTACCCCGATATAAACATCACCTTCCCGTAAAAACAGCCACCCGTTTTCTTCGATCTTCTCGTCCATCGATTTGGGATACCTGAACATTCCCCTTTTGATCAGATGATCCGCATGATTGTTTCTCCATCCCCATTTTTCAGCATTGGGTTGGTTTGGCCACGGGTCCTTTTCAGGAATATTGAATAATACAATGGCTGTATTTCCGGTATGAGCAGTTTGTTGGAACGGACTGATAGAACCATGTGTCCACATGTCTGAAAATCGGGGATATTCCTTACCGGTTTTTTTATCAATCCCTTCATTGCCATACCAGAAGGGGTGAGTACACTCAATATAATTGAACTGATCGGAAGAGTTCCACGCAATATTGAACGAAACTGCATCATGATCGGCATAATCCCCGCCGGGCACCCAACGGAAATTTCCCGTGCCAATGGCATATTGTTTATCACGGTAAACCTTTCGTAACATCATATTATGGATACCTCCCTTCAGGTGATAGGATCCCTGGTTAATAAATGTTGATGCCGATGATTTAATTTCGAAGGGTAACAGTTTTTCACCTGCAATTCTGTTAAAAGCATCGTCAGGAGTAATATCCAGGAGTGCCTGAAAAGTGGAGAACTGAACATCAATTGCCCTGACAAATTCACCCGCCGGGATAGCATTCGAATTGGCCCCCCATCCCCAGTATAACCAGTCGATCAGTTGAAAGACTCCTATTGCTTCGTCAGCTAAAGGTTTATTGGTTTGTTGGACATTCTGTCTGCCATAAGGGGCCATGATATGTCCGTTAAAGTAATTTAAAGACTGAATGGAATACTTATAAAGCAGCCAGGCTTCTGCCATCGCCCTGACCTCCGGATCTTTGGCATAAAGGGATAATACAACTACCGCATTCTGGGAACACCCGTCATAGGTGGGAGATAAATATTCGGTGTATCCCATCTCATAGTATCGTTTAAAAACTTCTCTTAACCGCTCTTTAGCGTCACTCATGATTTTATTACTGTCCCAGCCATTGACAAATTTGGCATCCGGAAAACATTGTCCGGCAAAATATTCACCACAGCAGTTCATTAAGAAGTGATTTTCGGTGCCATGCCCCAAAAAACCTTCACCATCATTTTTGTCTGGTTTAGCTAATCGCTCAAAACTTTTCTTTAGTATTTCAAGTTGCTCTTTATTAAAACTGTTGCGGAACTTGCACAGGGCTAAACAAATACCTGAAAAGTCAAACATCGTTTGTTTTTTGGTATCAGAAAAGACCCGCACCAAATACTCAACTGCAGCCTTATCTTTGGGATTAACCGTCAGGTGGGCTAATGCATTTGGATTTCCAAGCTTCCCTCTCACTTTCAGGTAACCTGTGTCGCTGCTTACCTCCCTTATTATCCAGGCTTTTCGTTTTTCAAACGTGCTAAAATCCTGAGCATATGAATTAATACTTACGAGTATTGCAAATAAAATAAGTGTCTTTTTCATCTGTATCTAATTTTTTTGTCTCTATGACGTTTCTGGCGGGAATTGGATAAAAACGGATGATTTTGGTTGAAAAATAAGGTAATAAGGTTTCATTTTTTTGGCTAATTATCTACTAAGGTCAATTACTGAAAACAAGGTTTAAAGAACACTTCATTGCAGTTATATAATTGATATGCAATCTTGTACGTATTCACGAGAACCTTATCTCTTAGTTGTCAACCTTAGTAGCTAATGAATGTAAATGGACTTTTACCTTATTTTGAAAATTTATTTGTAATGTTCAGGATTTTCGTCTTGCCACTCATTAAATCCATCACGAATCCGGTTTCTGAAGGTGAGGGTATCTTTGGCATTATACCAAATACCTCCCGCATCCTGATACTTATAGCTCAGAAATATCTTTCTGTTTTGCAGCAATTTAGCTTTGTTGAATGTGCTTTCACCATCGGGAAGTATTTTGTAGGTGGCGCCTGTAACCTCGCTTACGATAATTTTCCCATCACTGTTTAAGGTGAGGCTAATCTCCGGCTTTCCCGTACTGCTTTTCGCACTCACCCCATTGGTTGTTACTGAATTAAGACCTGACGTGGTTAAAGCCCATGCCAATGCATCAGCCGAAGGTATGGACGTGTAGTAATTGATCGGTTTAACCCTGATACCAGCCGAGTCTCTGGTGGTCACTCCGCCATGCCAATAGTTCCCAAATAACATATTCTCATATTTTATAGCGACGACCGTGTAGTTTTTATTTGGAAGAATGGAATCACCTGCCTTAGTAATCCTCAAAGGGATGGCATAATTGGGGGCAAATGAGGCTGCATCGGCCAGGAAATTGTTGTTCAGTGTTATTTTTATTGTTCCCAGCATATTGCCTGCCTTGATGATAATCTTTGAATTATCACTTAAGGTATAATAATTCGCAGGCAATTGTTTCAGCTGTGTTACTGAAGTCATGGCCGCCTTCGAATTACCGGATTTAAGAAGTGCCAGCGTTGAAGGGATTATCAGAGTCGGGTCAATCATGTAGCTGACTTCACGATCAATGGTATTTTCCCTTATTCCTGCAACGACCACTCCAAGTTGGAAACTACTGTCCTCTCCCAAAATAATTGAACGCACATCGGTTTGGTAAGTGAAGTAGGTACTTGTATAAACATAGTCTTTGACATATTCCTCATAACAGGAACTTAATCCTATTAGTACTAAAAGTAAACCAGTTATTTTTTTCATCATTTCAATATTTAAATTTGGTTATTTCCAGCTATCCCAACCTTCATTTTGAGTTAACTTACTCATATTTAAGATTTCCGAATATGGAATAGGCAAATAGGCTGAACTAAACTGACGTTTTTCCACCTCATAGGTAAAGTCGTATGTAAATGAATTATCTGCATTCTTAATTACTTTCACGCCATGTACCGGTTTGTTTAATTCACCGAGGGTGGTGCTCCAGCGACGCAGGTCGAAAAACCAGGTTCCTTCGAAGCAGGTTTCTATTCTTCTCTCATTTTTTACAAATGCATCAAAGGCAGTCTCGCCAAGGGAGGCAACTTTGTCCAGGTAGGGATCGACCGTAATGCCGGTTTGGTTGTCATAGGTTTTTCTTTGACGTAAATAACCGATTGCGGCTTTGGCCGAAAGTCCGTACTTTGTATCGGAAGGGCCTCCTACATGATTTGCAGCCTCAGCAAAAGTCAGGCACATGTGTGCCCAGCGGATAAAGAATTTCGAGTGAGGTTGTCTGTTGATCGATGCATCACTCCAATTGACAGCACTTGAAACAAATTTTTTGACATGATAGTTCGTATTACTATTGGTGCTTGCTATATTCATGGCATCCTTACCGCCATTTTCCCAGTTTTCGAAAGTATACATGCCAACTTTATTCGGATTGCCCCCATCAATTTTCAGATTGTTGTAGAATATGATACTGTAAAAGCGGGGATCACGGTTCAGATAGGGATTTTTTGGATCGAAAGTATAGGTTGGTGACGTCCCCAAAGGATAGCCATCTTTCATTCCAAAAGCATCGACCAAATCCTGGGTTGCACCCATGGTTCCGTTCCCTTTGAATCCTCCGGGATAAAACATCCGCTCCATATCATCATTTGCACTTCCACGGGAAGAGAAAACGATGCCCTCAAAATTAAGATCAAACCAGTTGACACGATTTACCGTGCTGGTAAAGCCTTTTGTTCCGGTTTTGTCACTCAACTTGAAATCGATCACCTGCCTGGCATATTTGGCACAACTGTCCCAACGCTCTTTAACTCCGCCAGGATTAAACCTGGGACTTGCCCAGGTGAGATAGACCAGGGCCTTAATTGCCCGGGTTGTGATTCCATCCAGCCTGCCCCAGTATTTTGAACCGGCATAGGTTAAACTGCCTGATACCAGGAAATCCCGATAGGCAATGGGTAAGTATTTGTAGGCTGAATCGCAGTCGGCAAGTATTTGCCTGACACAATCATCATATGAATTTCGGGCCAGATCAATTTTTTTGGTAATATCCAGCGGTTCAAGTACAATTGGAAACCCTTTCATCTGTCCTGTCACATCTTTTCCCCCAAATTTTTGAAGCAGGTCCCATTCAAACCAGGCCCTGAGGGCAAATGCTTCACCTTGTAACCGGGTACGAATTTGCAAATTCTGATCTTTTACCAGCACATAGCGGGTATTATAGCCTTTTCGGTCTTTTAAAAATAAATTTACCGAGTAAATTGCTTTGTAATCGTTGTTCCAGAAGGTATAGAATGGATCCTGTCCAGTGGTCAACGACCCTGTTGCAAGCTTTGACATTACACCGGTGGAAACTGTCATCACTGCGTTGTCTGTAGCACAATCCAGATAGGCGCCCTCGTTATTATTGTAATTCTTTGACATGTAGTCATAAGGCTTGCCCACCAGCCCCTCCACCATATCCGGGTAGTTCCACATTGTTTCATCGGTATAAACGGTACTTAAATAAGGATCGATTTTACAGGAAAACGATGAAATGCAGATGATTAATAGCGATATATATAGTTTAGCATTCATAATTATTTCTATTTAAAGGTTAAACTTATGCCACCTGTCAGTGTGCGAAACAGTGGATAATTTGTAATGCCGGAGTTGATGCTTTCAGGGTCGACATCCTTAATTTTCGAAAACGTCAAAAGATTAGCACCTCTTAAATATACACGTATCAGCTTTCCCCCGATTTTTTGTGATAGCTTGTCAGGCAGATTATACGCCAACTCGACATTTTGAAGCTTAAAGAAGCTGCCATCGGTCATCCAGAATTGCGAATTTTTAAAGTTATTTGCTACCTGATTATAGGTCAGATTCGGATAAGCTCCTCCAATATTGTCTTTTACAAATTTTGAATAATTGTTATCCCCCCATCCGTTCCAATAATAGCCATTACTCAATACCACATCGCAGAATGCTCTGCCTGTTCCAATCATTGTTAACTCCACCTGGTCGTATTTGAGATGAATATTTACGGCGTACTGTAATCGTGGTGCACCATTTCCAATAACTGTCTGATCGTTGTCGTCGACCACTGTATCCCCGTTTTTATCTTCATACTTCAGGTCGCCGGCATGAAGCGATGCATCAAAAAGCTGAGGAATCTGGCTTGTCTCCGCGTCAGTTTTAAACTTACCCAGGTAATTAAAACCCCAGATAGCACCTGTTGATTGATTGATCCGGGATTGATAAGCATTACGATACTTTGGTTCGTCATATTTCAGCCAGGTCGATTTCATAATCAAACCATTTCCTCCGAATGAATATGAAAATTTCCCTGCCCTGTCACTGTACTGAATGCCAAATTCGAATCCGCTACTTCTGTATTTGTTGTTATTAACCCGGTAGGCTATTCCATTTAATCCGGATACATATGGCGTGGAAGATAAAAGTGACAGAATAATGTCATCGTTATTGCGATTGAAATAATTCAATTCAACGGATAATCTTTTTTTCAGCATTAGGGCATCTATGCCCAGATTAAACTCGCTTACTTTTTCCAGATGAAAATAGGGATTTCCAATTCTGCTAAGGGTGGTTATTCTCGGTGTACTTGTGCTTGAGCCAAACCAGGTATTCGAGCCGGATGACCCGAAGTTACTTCCGGTTCCACCCGAAAAGCTGCTCAGTTCATTGTAAGGACCAAACAGGGAACCGCTAAAGTTTTTTTCGTAACCCATTGTACCCACTTCACCACGCAACTTCAGGTAATCTATAAACGCAACATCCTTCATAAATGATTCTTCCGACATAATCCAACTACCCCCGATCGCAGGATAAAGCTTGTACTGATCGTTAGCGGGAAGGTATTGCGAACCATTGTAATTAAGTACACCATGAAGGCTATACTTATCTTTGTAGGAATAAAGGGCCGTAAGTATTCCATTTTGATTTCGGCTTGGGTCACGATATCCATTGATGGAATGTTCGGAATAATCGTAAATCAGTGAGGCGTTTAAATAATTCTGTCCAAATGTTTTTTCATAGTTCAGGTTCTCATACACCGTAATTTGCTGACTATAAAAATCGTGCAGTTTTGCCATTGCTGACTGATCAACTCCCTGATGGACCAGGCCCAGAAAAGTGGTATCTTTTCCGGCAGGGGTTAATCCGGGTGTTACTGTATAGGCGGCATAATTCTCTGATTTTCCAATCCTGACAACATTGATGACATTAAATCCAATATAGGAGCTTGATTTTAGTCCGGGAAGGAAACTTTTTAAATCATAGTCCAGCGTCATATTTAGCAGACCGTCTCTGAAGGTTTCTGTATAGCTTCCATTATGCATGATATTCCCGATTGGATTTTGTCCATATTTGGAAGTTACTGCGTACCAGGGTTTTTTTAACGTTGGATCATTTTTGGCATAAACCGGAAATGCAATCGGGGGTATCGAGTTAATTTCACTTAATAAAGAGGGAAACTCCATAAGTCCTAACTGGGCAACACCCGTATTGTCAGAATAATCGGTATAGTAGCCATAATTGGGTGAATTACGGAAAGAGACTCCGCCAACAAAACCAAACTTTGCTTTTATAAAATCATTAATCGTGACATCAACATTTGAGTTGGCGTTAATGCGGTTGTAGTCTGATTTGGAACCGATTTTGTACAAATCACCCTCTTTGGTATATCCTAAATAGGCATAATAGGTGGTCTTATCTGTTCCTCCCGCTGACGAGACATTGATGCGTTTCAACGGCATTGACTCTTTCAATATCATATCCCTGTAGTTATTGGAGGGATGTTTCTTATCGTAAGGATCATTCTTTTCGTAGGCGGTAATATCGTCTGCTGAATAGAGTCCGTCGCCCAGGCCACTGTTTTTGCGTGCCAGATTATTCAGTCGTGCATAATCTGCCCCGGAAACGAATTCCGGCATACGGTCGACAATACTCATACCCTGCTCAATATTTACTTTCAGGATACGGTCGTTTTTTATCCCCAATTTGGTTTTTATTATCATTAATCCATTGGCTCCAGTGGCCCCATAGATCGATTTGCCGACAATATCTTTTACCAGTGAAACCGACTCGATCTGCTCGGGATCCAATGGGACCTCGGTAAAGTCAGCCTGAATCCCATCTATGATATACTGAATGTTACTCCCTCTTGCAGATAGCTGGGTTCGTGAAATGGATCCATAATAACCTAATGATTCTTCAGGGGTCAAACCAGGTGAACCGGAATTTTCGGTAACAGTAAGTCCGGGAAGCAATCCGGTAAAAGCGTTACGGATATCAGAAGTGGGATATTTATCCAAAATATCACTAGACAGGCCTGTTGAACTTCCGGTTAAATACCTTTTTTTCAATGTACGGCCAAAGGGGAGGTTTGAGATATCCTGCCGGGATAAAAACAATTTTGCCCCGGATAAGGTTACCGTATAATCAGATTTTGATAGCTCGTTTATCGATACGGTCTTTTCATTATCACCCAGGGAGAGCAAAACAAAGTCCGATGATGTGGCTTCAAAGGTAACCGTCCCTTTTTCGTCCGTATTTAAGGTTACATCACTTTTGCCAGTACTCACCCTGACATTCGGCAGAAGATCACCATTTTCATTAATTACCTTTAGAGTAATCAGTTGCGCCACTTTTTTCCCGGTTGTCGTTTTCTGGGCATACAATAGGTTGCCTGAAAACATGAAATAAAATACACCTAAAGCAATCAAAGCATATTTTAAGTTTTTTATATTATGATTTTTCATAATTTATTCTTTAGTATTTTAATTACCATGTTTCATAAACCTCGAAATTCTTCAACTTGTATTTGCTGTTGGGTTCCATAGAAAAATAGTACATTGCATCTTTCCATTTGGCTTGTCTTGCATCCGGCAATGGCACCCGATTATATACAAATCCTGTCGGATTTGCTGGACTAACCGGAACTTTCTCTATATCAATGGTCATAAGCGGAGTTGTCTGTGTTTGCGGGGCAATTTTCCATCTTCTGATATCGAAGAAGTAATGATTTCCCTCCATACACAATTCGATGATTCGTTCGTTCTGGATTTTTTGTCTGAACGCTGCCTGATCTGTTGGCATTGAGGAGCGTGGCAATTCAAATCTTTTCCGGATCATATCTGCTGCGTCGGTGGCGCTCATGGTTCCTTCAGCCGGAATGGCCGTGGGTCCGTAAGCCTCATTGGCTGCTTCAGCATAACTTACATACAATTCTCCCAGACGGAGGAGTGGATCACAAACGCCAATAGGTGTGCTTCCATTTTTATAACTAAGTCCTCCCCATGTTTTGCGGGTGTAATACCCGGTAGTTGTAGGTGGCCCTAACGGATAGCCAACCTCTATTCTCAATTCCCCATATTTTGGAGTTCCGTTCTGATGCCAGATCTGGGCTTTGCCATTTTCCCACGTGCCGGGTATCACCGCCTGGTTATAAATAACATCCAATGACAGGCGGGGATCGCGGTTGGCATAAGGATCCTGTTCATTAAAGTGTCCCAGCTGTCTTGCTGTTTCCCTGTCGGCCTCGGTATTTAACGGATCTCCCCATTTGGTTTCAAACCGGTCAATAAAATTCTGGGTCTGAGCTTCACCGTTGTAAAAGTCTTTTTGATTCGCGAAGACACCATTCAACAGGCATTGCCAGAAACTATTATTCCAGGAATAGGTTCCGGCATACCAGGCCCACAGTTGTTCATCGGTATAACTGAAATAATTGGCAAGATATTCGTCGGACTCAATTTTAGAAGCTTTGCTGTAATTTTGCAATTTATACCCGTTTTGAGTAGCCACAGTTATGGCCTCGGAACACGCTTTAAGTGCCTCTTTCCAGTATTCCTGATTGTTCCCCTTATTGTTCAGGGGGCTGGCGCCATACAACAATACACGCGCCTTGAAGGCCATTGCCGCAATTCCACCCGGAACTCCCTGATTGATATTACTCAGGTGATCATTAACTCCATCACGTCGCATTGCACCCGCTTTTTTGTAGTGAATGATCGCCGTATCACAATCGGCTGCACATAAACTCAACATTTCGTGAACCGGAAGCCGGGGAATATCCCACTCATCGTTTACGCCAAGAACTTTTTTTACATAGGGCATTGGTCCATAATACCTGAATAACTCGAAATGACTGTAGGCTCTTACAAAATAGGCCTGGGCAATCATGTCCTCGATAGCTGTTTGGTCGCCATCCTTTAGTTTGCTGATATTCTGCAAGGTAGTATTGCAAATTCTGATGCATTTAAATAATCCGCCTCTGCAGGCGATGATTAAATTGTCAACTCCATTGGAACCCTGTTTAAAACCATACCCGCTGCCTCTGGGCATATCCACCATATCGGTTAAACAATTCAGGGTTACCTTGTTTCCATTGGTGTTATATTTCAGTGGATAAGTGGACAGAATCCCGGAGCAACTGGTAAGAATCTGAGTGGCATCATACCCTAGTTCATTCATGGTAAATGTCCCGGCATAAACGGCATCAAAATAACTCTTGAAATTGCTGTATTTTGTAAACACTTCCTCTGCCGGCAATCCTGATGACGGAGATTTGTCTAAATAGTCCTTAAAATCACACGAAGTAATCAATACGATCAGTAGTGTACTAAAAACCAAATAAATAATATTTTTTTTCATTACAGTTACGATTTAATAAATTAGAAATCCAATTTCAATCCTAATTGACAACTTTTCATCTGAGGATAAGCTAATTCCCCATATGTCTGACCTGATACAACCAGGGATTTACTTTCAGGATCACCCTCAAGTAATGGGGTAAAGGTTAGAAGATTACTTCCGGTAACATAAACTTTCATACTGGAAATACCCAATAATTTTTTTAAGGATGCGGACTTGAAAATATAGCTAATATAGACCTCCTTTAACCGGAGATAGTCAGAAGATCGCCAATATAATCCGTTTACGTTAGTTCCGCCGGACCCGTTATAGGATAATGTTGCGTGAGTCGGATTCTCATTGGTTGGTGTCCAGTAATTCAGTTGAGGGGTATGGAGATACCAGTTACCTTGCTGAAATTCCTGCATTCCAAGCGGGCCTCTGTAATCAACATACTTCTTGTAATTTCCCTGAAACATAAAGCTGCATTCAAAATTTTTCCATTCCAGGCCACCCGAAAACGATACGGCAATCGGGGGGTAAGCCAATCCTTCAACAGGTATGATATCGGTACCGTCTATTTTACCATCAGCGTTATAATCGACATACTTATAGGAACCCAGGTACAAATTTGTCCACGTATAATCGGATGGGTATAAATGTCTTTCATCCATGGTTTCGAAATATCCTGTACCTGCGAGTTCATTTTCGATTTGGTACGACAGTGGTTTTCCCGCCGCTTTGGCATAATCCGGGGCGTAGGCCAGATCATCCTTATAAATGACACGGTTTTCATCGAAGCTAAAGGAGCCCCTGAGGTTGTAGTTGAAGTGTTCGTTTACAATTTTCCGGTAGGTCAATTCCACTTCAATACCATGTTTTTTGACACTGCCCCTGTTTAAATCCTTAAAATCATTCCCAACCATAAAATTCACCGATTTTGTGGTCAGTAACATTTTATCACGATGTTCGTCATAGAGGTCAACCGTCAGGTTAAAAAGATTGTTGAACAGGCCAATTTCGATCCCCAAATCACGTTTACGCGCCTCTTCCCATTGTGACACCGGATTTGCCGATTTGTCTTCGTAGATATAATTTCCGGTGCCTACATAATAGTCGCTAAGGAATAGCCATCGTGAGGAGGCATAGTCACTACCAACCAGTCCATCAGAATACCGGAACTTTAATTTATTCATCCAGGGTACCGCCTTTTTGAAAAAATTTTCTTCAGATACTACCCATCCCAATGCTCCGGAAGGGAAGAACCCAAATTTATTGCCTGTCCCAAACCGTTCGGAGCCTGTATACCCCACATTTATTTCAAATAAATATTTACGGGCAAAATCGTAGGTCCCCCTGCCAACCACCGCTTCATTGTAATACGGAAAGTCGATTTCTTTATCCGATTCCTGACGATTTAACAACGCTAATCCTGTCACATTGTGTTGCCCGAAGGAGCGGTCGTAATTTAAAGATACCTCGTAATACATGTTTTTATAATACCCGGCCTG
>JAHEYS010000357.1:2253-6324 GCA_023251475.1 Prolixibacteraceae bacterium | reverse complement strand
CAAAATTTGCAAGTTCAATTGAAGTAGCAGGTTATCTTGCAAAACATATTGACAAACTTTATACCCAGACAAAATTATGGCGCGACACCTGGTATGATTCAACCCTTCCCTATTGGTTTCTCGACCGTACATTTACCAATGCCTCAACGCTGGCCACCTCTACTGTTTTCCGTTTCCGGGATGGCAAATTCTGGGGATGGGAAGGGGTGAGCTGTTGTGAAGGGACCTGTACCCATGTTTACCACTATGAACAAACCATGGGACGCATATTCCCCGAACTGGATATTGTCCTCAGGGAGAAGACCGACTTTAATCCGGAGGATAGCTACAAGGGAGACGGGATCATCGAGTACCGGGGAAAAGGGACAGGAATCGCCATTGACGGCCAGGCAGGGATCATCCTTCGAAGTCTGCGCGACCACCAGATGTCGCCTGATCATGAATTTCTGAAACGCAATTACCCCAAAATTAAAAAGGCACTTGAGTGGATGATTGCCCAGGACGGTACGGAGGATGGCATCATCAAACAGAACCAGCACAACACCCTTGATGCCCAGTGGTTTGGCGATGTGGCCTGGCTGAGCGGCCTTTATCTCGCAGCCCTACGCGCCGGCGAGGTGATGGCAGGCGAGATGTCAGATCCCGGTTTTGCTGAAAAATGTCACCGGATTCTGGAAACAGGACGGAAGAATTTCGTCGACAAAATGTGGAACGGCGAATATTTCATTCAGACCCTTGACCCCAAAAATTCAAATAACATCGGTTCCTACGACGGTTGTGAGATCGATCAGGTTCTGGGTCAGGGATGGGCCTGGCAGGTCGGCCTGGGTCAGGTATTGCCACAGGAGCAGACCAAACTGGCACTCCAGGCGTTGTGGAAATACAACTTCACCCCCGATGTGGGCCCTTTCCGAGCCGTTTATAAACCTGGTCGCTGGTATGCGATGGCAGGTGAAGCCGGCACATTGATGTGCAGCTGGCCAAAGGGGGAAGCTAAACGGGTGAAAAAAGGGGTCGATTTCTATTTCAATGAATGCATGAACGGCTTTGAACATCAATTGTCGGGCCACATGATCTGGGAAAATATGGTCCTTGAAGGTCTTGCAGTGGAGCGGGCAATTCACGACCGTTACCATGCAATGCGCAGAAACCCATGGAACGAAGTGGAGTGCGGCGACCATTATGCCCGTTCGATGGCCAGTTATGGCGTCTTCCTGGCAGCCTGCGGATTCGAGGTTCATGGTCCAAAAGGACATATTGGGTTTGCACCTCGACTGACACCTGAAAACTTTAAAGCGCCGTTTACAACCGCTAAAGGGTGGGGTACTTTCGAACAAAAACAGGTGCAGTCAGGATTAAATGCAAAAATTTCAATAAAATATGGCCAGCTGCGGTTAAAGACACTTTCTCTGGCCAATGGAAAAGGGACGAATCCGGATTCGGTGAAGATCACTTTAAACGGGAAAAAAGTCGAAGGATCATTAATCAGTAAAGATGGGAAAGCAAACATCACTTTCACAAAAGAGGTGATAATTGAGACTGGTGCAATTCTTGAAGTTGCCTGCTCTTAATTGTTTTATTTCAGTTCTTTCCATCTGCTTTTTTCTTAGTGAATCTTCGTGTTTTTGTGCCCTGGCGGCTTTTCCCCTGAGATTGTGCCTTAGGCATACATGGGTAGGATGTGAAAATATCGTAAAATATTTCGTCCCATCCGGGACGAGAACTTGCATTATTTTGTTTTCTACCCATATAATCCCTGACGGGATTGAATTTTTAAACAGACTCTAATATTTTTCGGAATATTGCTATGAAAAAATTAATCACAATTGTTTTATTTATCTTTTTGGGTCCGGTATTAAACGAAAGTAAAGCTTTTGGGCAAGCCACAGATCTGGAAAAATACAATGTTGTCTGGGATTCCCCCGGCAGGAATTCATCCGGATCAATGCCAATCGGTAACGGTGATATCGGGATGAACATTTGGGTGGAAGAGAACGGCGACCTCGTCTTTTACATCAGTAAGACCGATGCCTGGGATGAAAACGGACGTCTGTGCAAGGTTGGCCGCGTGCGGGTAAAGTTTGATCCTGCGCTTTCGGTCACAGATGGATTCAGGCAGGAGTTAAAACTTCGGGATGGGATCATCGAAATCAAATCAAAAATCAATCATCAGCCATCCACCCTCCGGTTATGGGTCGACGCGAACCAACCCGTAATCCACGTTGAAGCAGAATCAGCAATTCCAGTAAACTGCCGTGCAGAGGTGGAATTATGGCGATTGAAAGAGCGACCTTTTGCAAAGGATGACGACAGCCATTCGGGCAGCGGGTTATACCAATCGGATTTTAAACCTACTGTTTTACCTGACGTTATCGTTCCGGGAAATTCACCGAAAATCGTTTGGTATCACCGGAATACGCGGTCCGTTTATGAGTTGGGACTAAAAAACCAGCATTTGGAAAACCTGAAAGGGCAATCTCCCGATCCGCTTTTAAACCTCATTTTCGGCGCCAGTCTTAGCGGCAAAGGTCTTGTCAGAGACGGGAAGATGGCCCTTAAATCCGCAACGCCAGCCAAACAACTCTTATTATCCATTACCGTAGTCACGGCCAAATCAGATACGCCTCAGGAATGGATCACTCAACTTGAAAAGGTGGAACACAAAGCAGAAAAGCTAAATCTTACAACTGCCAGGGTGTCACACATGTCGTGGTGGAAATCTTTCTGGAAGCGCAGCCGGATCTTTATTGATGGCCCCCCTGAGACCGGGACCGTCACGCGAGGATATGTATTACAGCGTTTTATGAATGGCTGTGCCGGTCGTGGCGGTTCGCCAATCAAATTCAATGGTTCGATCTTTACCAATGAGCCCAAACCAGGAGATTCACCCGGGGCGACGGAAACCGATCCTGACTGGCGCAGATGGGGCGGAAATTACTGGTTTCAAAATACCCGGCTCGCCTACTGGCCTATGTTGGCAACAGGTGATTTTGAGATGATGGAGCCCTGGTTCCGGATGTATCTCGACGGTTTAATGTTGAGCAAGGCACGAATCAAAACTTACTATGGGTTTGACAATGCTGCCCAGTTCCCTGAAACCATGTATTGGTGGGGATTGCCCAATAACGGCGACTATGGCTGGAACAATGCTAAACCGGAACCCGCCAACAGTTACATCACCCGTTACTGGAACGGTAGTCTGGAACTGATTGCCGTAATGTTCGACCGGTATGACTTTACTCAGGATCTGAACTTTGCCAAAAACACATTGGTACCACTGGCCGATCCGCTGATCTCTTTTCTGGACCAATACTGGCAAAAACGCGATGCGAACGGGAAAATCATCTTCGATCCGGCACAGTCACTCGAAACATGGCATGTTGCGGTCAATCCGTTGCCTGAGATCGCAGGATTGAGCTTTTTGTTGCCCCGATTACTTGCACTACCAAAGACGGTCACAACTGAATCGCATCGTGCCCGCTGGAAAAGGATTCTTCAGGAATTACCTCCCGTTCCGGTTGCTGAAGTCAGGGGGGTAAAACTTCTCCGTCCTGCTGAATCATTTTCAAAACATGCCAATACCGAGAATACCGAATTATATGCCATTTTCCCTTACCGTCTTTTTGGGGTCGGCCGGCCCGATCTGGAGATGGCCCGTGAAACTTACAACCAGCGGACCAACCATCATAACAAGGGGTGGTGCCAGGATGGAATACAGGCGGCCTGTCTCGGACTCAGGGACGAATCAGCAAAGCTTGTGGCTGCCCGGGCGGCGAACATCAATCCGGATGCACGTTTCCCTGCCATGTGGGGACCCAACTTCGACTGGGTCCCCGATCAGGATCATGGAAACAACATCCTGACATCCTTGCAATTCATGCTCATTCAATCGGTTGGCGATAAGATTTACCTGATGCCGGCATGGCCCAAAAACTGGAATGTCTCGTTTAAACTCCATGCCCCAAAACAAACAACAATCGAAGGAGAATACCGCAACGGAAAGTTAAACAAGCTGATAGTCATCCCAAAATCACGGTTAAAGGATGTGGTTAATATGGTGCCGGAATAAAT
>JAHEYS010000357.1:0-2153 GCA_023251475.1 Prolixibacteraceae bacterium | reverse complement strand
AACTCCATGCCCCAAAACAAACAACAATCGAAGGAGAATACCGCAACGGAAAGTTAAACAAGCTGATAGTCATCCCAAAATCACGGTTAAAGGATGTGGTTAATATGGTGCCGGAATAAATATTAACAGACTGGGAAATACCCAAATAGATAAAACAAAAATCCTAATGGTAAAATGTCGTAATTCACTAATTGAATATTTTCTTAAAGATCCAAAGAAATGCCACTAAAACACCAAATCTCCATCCGCTGGCGGATGGTGTTTTTGTGATTTGGTGGCAAAAAACTCCATGGACTCCGGAATTATTATTGAAAAGCGAAATCTATTTAAACTCATTATTAAACTTATTTCCTGATGTTTAAAAAACGAATAATTGCCATATTACTTTTCTTTTCCTGCTTCACAGGAATTGCGCAACCGCCTGCCTTCATAAACAGTTGGACAAATCCCCCAGTGCATATCCCGAACGATGTTTCGGTTGATGCCCCGTTGATGGGTAACGGAGATATCACCATGTGTGTTGGCTATGTGCCCAACCGACTAAGGTTCTACTTGTCAAAAAATGATTTCTGGCGGTTGAAATCGAAGGCCGATAATCTATCGGGACCGCGCATTGTGGCCTTTGCCGATATAAACCTGAATAATTTTATCAATGACACTTTCCAGGCTGAGCAAAACCTGGGTGATGGAGTCACCACGTGTACCCTTTCAAAAAACAGGTTAAAAGTGAAAAGCTGGGTTTCAGCGACGGAAAATTTAATTTTCATTGAGCTGGAGGGGGGCAAAACCGCTGTGGACCTTTCCGTTGATCTCACAGCCCCATTCAACCATCAGGCCATCTTAAAAACCGGGCAGGATAAAAATATTTCCTGGCTCACGCGGAGTTTTACCGAGGCGGTGGATATTCCAACCAATGTGGCTGTGGCAATGAAAATTATAAATCACGCGGGCAACACAATTACCTTGCAGCCAGGCCAGAAGGTCATTATTGCTTTGGCAGTTGAAAGTAAGTTCAAAACTGATAATCCTTTGCAGGCAGTTTTGGATAAATGCACACAAGCGGACGGAAGTAATCTGCAAACCTTAGTCCAAAAACACAACCAATGGTGGGAGGATTACTGGAATAAATCTTCTGTTGAAATCGAAGACTCCGTATTGATGAAAGCTTACGATCAGGGACTTTACACGATGGCAGCATGCAGTCGTGACCAGAAATTTCCACCGGGATTATTCGGGTGGATCACCTCAGACAGGCCAGGCTGGAATGGCGACTATCACTTAAATTACAATTTTATTGCCCCGTTTTATGCCCTTTACGGCGCGAACCGCATAACTCAGGGAATTCCTCAGGACGCCCCTCTGCTTGATTTTATACCGCGCGGAAAATGGTATGCACAGCAGGTGACCAAAACAAGAGGAATACTCTATCCGGTAGGAATTGGTCCGCTTGGTATAGAACCTACCAGGGACTCAAACAAGGAATGGGAAAAAACGGGAAATATCGAACAGGGTGGACTCTTCTGGCAGCAACGTTCAAATGCAGCTTACGGGCTGGTCAATCCGGCGCAATGTTGGTACCTCACTTATGACAGGGCGTATGGTGAGAAAATTTATACTTATGTGATGGAGGTGGTCGATTTCTGGGAAGACTACCTTAAATTTGAAAACGAAAGGTATGTCATCTACCGTGATGCGATACATGAAGGATCGGGTTGGGATAAAAATCCGGTTCTCACCCTGGGATTGATCAGGAATGCTTTCGCGTTGGCGATCGATTTGAGTCAGGAACTGAAAAGGGATCAGAAGCGATGGGCAAAATGGAAAGATATTCTTAATAAATTGAGTGATTTCCCTACCCAGGAACGAAATGGTGAGAAAGTTTTCCGTTATACCGAAGAGGGAATTGACTGGTGGAAAGATAACGGACTGGGTATTCAGCACATCTATCCGGCAAACGGAGTAACCCTAGATAGCGAAAAAGGGCTGCTGAAAGTGGCGCAAAACACGATCTTACAGATGCAAAGGTGGCAGGATTTTAACACCTCGAGCTCTTTCTATATGGCCGCAATCAGGGTTGGTTTTGATCCGGTCGTCCTATTAAAAGAATTGCATAATTATGCATTACACACTTATCCAAATGGTTTCCAACTGAA
>JAHEYS010000356.1 GCA_023251475.1 Prolixibacteraceae bacterium | reverse complement strand
ATTTAAACCATCGGGTATTTCTTCAGAATTTCATTCGATTTCATTAAAATATCAACATATTGTGCTCTTTTATAGGCGTAAGGATCCTTGAGGTTTTTCATGGAAAGTTTTCCTTTAAAATCATTGATTGTTTTATAGCCCCTTGCATCCATCCACTCTTCAAGCAATTCGATCATTCCGGTGATATGGCTGGCCTTGTTTTTATAAACTGCACTCACAATCTGAACCGAATCAGCTCCGGCGAGTAACATTTTAATCACATCATTACCATCAGAAATTCCACGGCTTGCACAGATATCAGCACCGATATTTCCGTAAAGTAAACCTGCGAAGCGTAGACTTAACTGATAGTCTTTCTGGTGTGTGAGGTCGAACGGATAAAAGAATTCTTCGGTATCGGTATTAATCTCGGGTTGAAAAAAACGGTTGAATATAACTACGCCATTTGCTCCGGCATTATCCACCTGGGAAATGAAATGAACCGGATTGGAATAAAACGGGCTTAACTTAACACTGATGGGGATCTTCAGTATACTTTTAAGTTTTGAGAGGATACGCAATTGCTTTTTCTCAATTTCAGTGCTGGAATGTTCACCATCCAAAGGGATATCGTAGAAATTGAGTTCCAAACCTGCAATACCTGTTTTTTCAAGGGCAAGGGCATAATCTTCCCACGATTCCTCATACGTTGCATTTAAACTCGCAAAAACCGGGATACTCACTTTGGAAATCAGTTTTTCGAGTTTATAAAGATGTTCCTTTGCCCCGCCATGCCTAACTTCGGGAAACAAATGGAGCATCTCTGCATTACGATTGTCGTACTCTCCAAGCTGATCTTCAAGTTGAATCTGTTCCAGGTGAATCTGCTCTTCAAATAACGACCTGTAAATAATTGCTGAGATTCCAGCTCTTTCAATCTTCTGAATAACTGCCGGATCTTCAACTAAACTGGAAGCCCCCAGAATAATGGGATTTTTCAGTTCAACTCCCATATAAGTAGTTCTTAAATCTGCCATATCTCTAAATTTTTGATGGTTTTTCTGTGTAACAAAATCAGTGTCATATTCGTTCACAATTATACTAAATAAATCGCAAATATGGGAGGGAAAAATCCACCTCCTAAGTAATTTAGTTTTTATTTCGGCAGATTTGGCCCATCTTTGTACACTTAAATTAGCATCCGGATTTGGTGAAAGATAATCTATTACAGGGAGTGATCTGCCAGCCGCCAGTAGCCAGCCGCCGGTTGCCGGTAGCAAAACGCCAGTTGCCCGTCGCAAGACACCCGCTGCCATCGTTTATTATCAAGAATATCATGGAGCCATTGTTTCGTTGAATAACTTTAATTTACAGGAATAATATGATAGAGAAAAGGTTGTTGTTTGTTTGCCTGGGTAATATCTGCCGCTCACCTGCTGCTGAAGCGGTGATGGCGGGGAAATTAAAAAAGAGGGGTCTGGACCGGCGTATTATTTGTGATTCGGCAGGAACTATCGGTTTTCATTCCGGTGCACAGGCTGATATACGGATGCAGAAATATGCCCGTTCAAGGGGGTATGAGGTGACCAGTATTTCCCGTAAGGTAAAGCCCGCAACCGATTTTGATCATTTTGATATGCTCATTGGGATGGATGATCAGAATATAAAAGATTTGAAGACTCTAGCCCGCACTGAAGATGAGAAAAAGCGGGTTTTCAGAATGACCGATTTTTGCACCAGTTTTAAATATAATCACATCCCTGATCCCTACTATGGTGGTCAGGCAGAGTTTGAATTAGTCCTCGATCTGCTGGAAGACGCCTGCGGGGGATTGGTTGAATATTTGGATAAGGGGAATAAATAGAAATCAGGAAGAAATGGGAATGAATAATCTAAAAACTTTATTTTTAGCAGGTTTAATCTTCCTGCTCTGCGGGTGCAGTACCCAGCGTAATCTTATCCATGATTACAAAGGTAAAACCCAGGAGGAGTTAATGCTCACCATGGGAAGACCAACCAGTGTGGAGACCCTTGACGGTGGACGAAAGATCAATATCTACCAAAAGAGTAAGTTCTTAAAGGCGGCAGCGATCAATACCGGGCAGTTTCAATATGATAAGTTTGAAAGTCCGAAAACCATTAAGGTTGAAGTATATAAGTTTTTCCTTAATTCATCAGGGGTCGTCGAAGATGTGAAATATGAGATCACCTATGAACGCTAAGTGGTAATTTTCTTAAATTTGAGCGGTATTGGGTTTCTGATCTGAAATTTTTATATATTTGCAACCGCTAAAAGCACTCTGCCCAGATGGTGAAATTGGTAGACACGCCAGCTTGAGGGGCTGGTTCCGGTTACGGTGTGCAAGTTCGAGTCTTGTTCTGGGCACCAAAATAAACCCGCTGATTATCAGTGGGTTTTGTTGTTTTAGGGGAAAGAATTGTGTAATTTTTTCGAGAAATCCAAAAAAAGCGTAAAACGGACTAATTGTTATTAACCGGGATAAAAATGGACATGATATTTAAGTTGATTTGTAAGGGATAATAATTCCAATGAATAGACCTTATTCCTCTTTAAATAATGAGGAACGGAACAATTTCTTATCCACTTATTAATGCCATTTTTTGTCTGATTCAAAACTTTGCAGGCATCTTCAATCCCGATAGGACGATGTTTATCAACCCCAGGACTTAACTGAGGACTTTAGGGTTTCCTGAAAATTGGCCTTTTAAAAATAGAATTGGATAAGTCGATAAAGCGGGTATGTTTTTCTTATTATATTTTCAATTTGTACTTTTAATTTCCTTCGGTAGATATTCCGGCAGTTACTCCGGCAGTTATTTTATCCAATTCCCGTTCAATCCTATGAACAAGGTAGAATGGCAGGTTAAGCAAGGTAAATTCGGTTCCTGCGATGGTTTTTGCCTTTTCGACCGAATAAGCCCCTTGCCAGACCCGCACTGCCAGCTTATGAGGTGCGTGATCCATAAACTGATGCAGCGAACGCAGTTTACCAATACTGCCCGATTTTACTTCGATAGGGATCAGTTTTCCGTTGTAGGGAAAAACATAATCCACCTCAGCGCTGGAATCGGTTTTTTCGCGTACCCAAAAATGGAGCTCGTTACTGATTGAGAAATTGGATGCCAATCAGCTGCGAATGGAGAAAACCAGGCACTTCGGGTTTCTCAAGCATTTCAAGCAGCTGTCTGTTATTGGTCGCAGAAAGGAACTCCCTGAACGAGCAGGGACGCAATGCCATATATTCCACCCTTCCTACCGGAAATGAGATGTTCCTGCCCATGATGCTCTCCAACAAAGAACCCGCTGCAATGACGAACAGGTCATTTGCTTCCTCGTAGAAATAGCGAAGTAATGCTATTGCCTTTGGAGAATTCTGAATTTCATCAATAAAAATCAGGGTTTACCCACCTGCCTTGCTCCGCGCAAAATAAGTGGCTTCCTTGATGGTTTTGCCGCCCATTTTTGTAATTCCCTGGTAATATCTCTGTTGAACATTTATGAATAAAAATTAGTGAGTGGACTAAAGATAGTAAAATATGTAATAGATTGAGGGTAATTATTGCCGTTTAAATTAAGCCGAAACAAAAAAATACGATTAATTCTGAATTATTCTGATGTGACCAGGTGATCGACCGTAACGGAAAATTTGAAAAGGATAAAAGCTCCAAGCGGAGCAAAACCATACTTCCGGAAGTGGCGACCCACTTTGGCGACGCGGTGGATAAACGTATCCGGACCAAATACGGTCACCAGATCATCATAAACCGCTCGGCATTTGTTGCGACGAGGATATATCGGTTGCGGCATTCTACTGGCGGGGCGAATCGAAACCGTTCACTGTCCCAATACCACAAAGATAAATAAAAGACCTGTACTGACCCAAAATCCTGCTGTCCCGATGATTGCAAGGCTTTATTACCGTTTTGTTGGTTTTTTCTTTGTTCTTTCTAATTGATAAATTGTTAAAAAGACCGTACAGCTCTCACCGAGCATGTGTAGGACTTACCGTGTAAGTATTGGTTGCCACTGCCGAAGACATGTACCCACGCGCTTAGATTAATATACTCGCTAGAACTCCAATAGGCGTCGTTGGAAAAACCGCCAATTGCAACTCTATTTTCATAAAGTCTGGCCAACTCATCTTTGCTTGGCAAATACCAGTCAGTTTTATTACCTAAAGTTAAACTTTTACATATTTTGGCTGCTATTCCTGATTCTGAACAACCATACAGGATAGCAATAGTATTTTGATTGCCAGTACCTATTTTTGTACCAGCTGCACCTGATAGTTGTGTTTCATAACAACCCCATGCTGCACCTGAACTTTGGTCGCTGGGAGCGGCTATTAATCCATGTTGAGCATTTTTATTGTAACCATTTTCACCGGGTTGTAAAATATAAGTGACTACACCACCCTGATAGGTTTGTCCTATCTTTACCGGAGTTGGATCATCTTTGTCTTTATTACAGCTACTGATCTGGATTATAACAATTCCGATTAATATTAATGAGTAAATCCAATTACTATTTTTATTTTTCATAATTAATCAAGTAAAGGTTAATAATCATTTATATGTTTTTTTCTCTTTTCTTTTTCCAGTGAAAGTTAACTCTTATATACACTACCAATAATCCCTCATGCTTCCAATAATTGCATGCTATAAGAAACTATATAACGTAATATATATTTTCAAAAATACTTAATCTTTTAACACCGACCAAAAATAGAAACCGTCTCATTTTACTTTTGAGACGGCTTCTATTTTATGGGAAAGGTAAAATTACAGGCATCCGCTTTACATCAATCGACTGGAGCAAACTGCTGGCTACGGTTTCATAAAAACTGGATTAAGAAAGTTTATCTTTCACCTTTGCAGAAACTTTTCTTAATTATTTTGCGTGAACCATATTATTGAGCAGACTCCCTGAAAAAATTACTAAAAAACAGCGCCTGGTATTGGAGTGAATTGATCCAGTAAGGCCAGCTGTGACCACCTGGACGTGTAATAAAATCGTGGGGAATATTCCGGTATAAAAGTTCCTCATGCAGCTTCTTATTGACCTGGAAGAAGAAATCTTCTGTTCCGCAATCAAAAATCAGGGCCATGCTCTTCGGTGTTAACAGGTTCACCATATTTATGACGGTATTATTTTCCCAGTTCTCCCTGTTTTTGTCATAACTGCCCAACCGTTCTTTGATGTCCCAGTTGTTTGGGAAGGGACGGATATCGACACCTCCGCTCATGCTGCCTGCCGCCCCAAAAATATCCTGGTGCCTGAACGCAAGATAAAGTGCGCCATGCCCGCCCATACTCAAACCTGTAATGGCACGACCTTTCCGGTTTTTGATGGTTTTGTATTTCCCGTCAATAAAACCGATGAGTTCGTTTGTAATGTATGTTTCATAACGGATACTTTTATTTACCGGACTATCAAAATACCAGCTGCTGAATCCTCCGTCAGGACAAACGATGATCATATCCAACTGATCGGCTAACCGGCCGATAAACCTATCCTTTTTCACCCAGTCAGAATAATTTCCGCTGTATCCGTGCAAAAGATAGAGCACCGGCAATTCACGGGCTTTGTCATAACTTTCGGGTTTGATTACAACAGCCTTGATTTGCTTTTCCATGCTGCTACTATAGGTACTGATGGTATCGGTAACAGCTGCACGGAGGCCGGGACTCAAAAAAAAGACAATGGCTAAAAAAAGAATTATACGTCTCATCTGAATAAATATTGGTTTTTGTATTTGTAAATATGAAATATTATATCGGATTATGTCATTCTATTTAATATCATTTAGATGTCATTTCAGTATCATTTCAGTATCATTTTGATATCCTGAACCAGTCAAAATCGGCATAACTGCCTCTGCGGATACCCGGTTCAGCAGTGCAGAACAAGCCAACTTTTGATCCGATCCATAACTCGTTTTTAGCCTGAAACGGCTCACCGATTGGTTTAAAATCCGTTCCGTTTTCGCTGTACGAAAACTGGCATTTTGCCTCAGGTGCAGATACCTTTACCTGTAAATAAACTTCGTTCCCCATCAGCCGGTCTGATGCCCCTTTTTGTTCCTGACCACCCTGATCTGCACCTTTGCAGCTGATCAGATCCAGTTTATAACCTTTTTCATCCTTTGAAATGGCCAGGTAGCTGTAGTCATTTCCCATGACGATCAGTCCGGCCTGTTTACCCTGCCAGACTTCAAATTCGTTGGTCAGTTTTACTTTGGTGGTTGCGGTAAAATCGGGTGCGGGAAATTTTTGCATCAGCAGGTTGGGGACATTCCAAAGCGGCTCGCCTGCTGTGTTTTTCG
>JAHEYS010000049.1 GCA_023251475.1 Prolixibacteraceae bacterium | reverse complement strand
CTGCATCGATTTCTCGTCCCAGAAAACAGAGGAGGGAACCGTCCGTTCAGCGGGCCAGTTGCCGTAAATCCCCACTTCAAACGGGATCTTGCCATCATCACCGGCATAAGTAATTCCATGATGGGAATCAAGCATATTCTGTCCCACCTTCTCCCAGTCGTAACGTTTGAAACCGGGGGTATCTTTCGGGGCGCCGTACGGATGGTTGGGCGCCTGACGGTGGGTCGGGCTGAAACCGGTCCATCCCATCTCCCAGAAGGTTTTTACCCCTGCTGAAAAACCGTTGATTTTCTCTTTCAGTTCAATAAATTCGTACCCTTTTACACAACGGATATTCGCCTGGTAGGTCGCCCCATCGGTAAACAGGTATTTCACCTCGGCCTCGGCAAACAGCGGACCATCGCTTACAATCCTGGAATCGAGCCGTTGCAGTTTTTTACCTCCTGCATTAAACGTACTGCTTCCCATCCGGGATTTCCCGCTCATCGCAATACCCAGGACCGGCCCGGGAACAACATCAGAGGGTTTATCCTGTGAGACAGGCAGCCAGACGGTAAGCAGATTTGTTTGAATGACCATCTCCTTCTCCTTTTGCTCCACCCTTATTTTATCAAAATCCTGCTGGTTCCCCTTTTTAAGGACAAGATCAAAAGATCCCCCGGAAGGGATCTCTGCGATCAGGTTTAAAACGGCTTTTGTTTTTCCGTCAGGGGTTTTCTCCAGGCCGGTAAGTTGAAAAGGGAGTTGTTTCCCCGATTTCTGGTCGGTGAGCATTAACGCTTCAGAAGCTACATTTTCTTCAAAGACCACGGGGTAACTTAACAAGGTATTTGGCCACCAGTAAAACTCGTGGTGCAAATGATCCACAAATTTGATTTCAGCTTTTCCCGAACGGAAAATGACCGGTTTATTTCCGAGGGCAACTAATTGTCCTGCCATAAACATAAAAATGCAAACAAGTAGTCTGCCTTGTTTAATTAAGCTCATCGTTTTTGTATTTAGTCATTTACTATTTCACAAGTTCCCCAACAATCATCACATTAGCCGGATACCAATCGAGTCCGGTATATTTGGCAGGGTCTGTGATGGTGATATTCTTTTTAAGCATGATGGTCGCTTTGTCCATCTTTTTATCCAACACGCGGATTTCTACCGAATGCACCTTATCTTCCAGTTCCTTGAGAAAGAAATTATTCTTACGGTAATTATCGCACCACTGATCAAAACGGGTGATCTCCTCCTTTTGGCCATCGACTGAAATTTCTATAATGCCGACACCGGGTCCAATACAATCATAGATTCCCAAAACTTTCCCTTTAAACTTAAACCGCATCACAGCTCCCGGTTTTGCCTGATAAATTGACGGTAAGAAGCGCTGAAAACTGACCATCAGGTTGTGGTCTGCAGGTAATTTGGTCCATTCACCTATCAGTTCCGTTTCAGAAATATCCACCATTTTTGAATTCTGCCAGTTGTCATCAAGCATCGGGGCAGGGAGCTGGTGAGTTTTTAAAGCGCCTTGTTTACTCATTTTAGTCAGGTATTTGACAACTGTTGCAGTGTATATGGGTTGTCCCGATTCGGTCAGTGGATGGGTGCCGTCGCGGGTAAAAACGATGGTATTTGCATTTTCAGCAGGGTCGGCTTTAAATACGAGTTTTCCTTGCTTCATCAGTTTAGCCACTTCGATGCCCATATGGATTGTGGGGATGCCATAATGTTGGGCGACCTCTTCCATCTGTTCTGAAGGTTGCTGTGGAATCCCCTTTACCAGGTTATTACACATATTCAAAGCCGTCGTGTAGACGAAGCAAATATCGGTATTGGGAAATTTCGTCCAGGTTTTTCTAACAATACCTTCCATTGTGCGGATCATTGGTTCGCGTGCACCATTGGGCGGAACCCCTGTGCCGTTTACTGCAAATTCGACAAATATCAGGTCTGGCTGGCCTGCCAGAAGATCGTGTTCCATGCGGAAGACCCCCAAGCCAGAGCCCGTACCACCGATGGAAGCATCGATCTGGTAAAATGCGGTATGCGGATAGTTGATCCGGAACCAGCTAAATGTAAGATCACGCCATCCCTGCATTTCGGTGATACTTCCA
>JAHEYS010000105.1 GCA_023251475.1 Prolixibacteraceae bacterium | reverse complement strand
TGTTACTGTTACTGAACCATCCGTATTAATGACAACCTCAATATTGTTGCAATACCCTGCCAGGGCCTCATCAATAGAGTTGTCGATTACCTCATAAACAAGATGGTGTAATCCCTTAATATTTATATCTCCAATGTACATCGCGGGACGTTTGCGCACCGCCTCAAGTCCTTCAAGAACCTGAATACTGTCTGCACCATAACTCGAAGATCCATTGGTTAGTGTATTCTCTAAATCGCTCATTATTCAATTAATTTTATTTAAAACAATATAACAGCACTTCCTGATTTCAGAAAGCAGCTGAAAATGACGCACTCAGAAATCTGATTTTTAACATTGTACAACTCTGTTCAACAGAAATTGCCACCCCGTTTTCAGAAGTGTGCAAATGTAATAAAAAATCGTGGAACGAAGAAAAAAAACAACTCCAAATTTCACGAAAGAAAAAATATTTTTGGCCGGTTATATGATTGGATTTCAATAAATAGAAGGAGGAGGTACAAGCTGGCTTCATACCTTTTCCACAAGGTCCCTGTTGCATCAAATGACGGAGCAAAGGTCGCGGCTGTCAGCTAATAACGGGGTATAACGGTGTCACTTTTCTGCGATCTCTCGTGTAATTCGGCGCCTCACAGCGTTACACAGCATAAAGACACAGTTTCTCCAGAAAAAAAGTGTTGTATCCGGATTTAGAACGATAAGTTTATTCCGGCCATTATCCTTAAACCCTGGGAAGCATAACCGAGCCACTGCTCATTCCGACGGTTTAATACGTTGTCTACGCGGCCAAAGAGATTAATTTTGTCGGTCATTTCATAGGTTGCACCAATATTCAACCTGACAGATGGATCAATTAAAAAATCGCCGGTGGCTGTCGCTGGCATGGAGGAACCGGATAAATCAAACATATTTACCAGTGCCTTCCGTTGACCTGTAAAGGCCAAATCGGTAAATCCTGTCAGCTGGTCGGTAATTCTGAATCCGGCGGTGGCAGTAAGGTCAAAATCGGGCATCTGAGGCGCATATTTAAGTCTGTCGAGTTGATAGTTATAATAGTTCCCCTTTAAAACGACCGAAAGATCTTTCCCCGAAACATATGAAAACTCAGCGGAAAAATTTGTGACTGATGCATTATCATAAGTCAGATCAAAAGCATTATTGTAATTCACCGGAGTTGGGATTGTACTGGACGACCAATCATAGTAACCATTCATGACATAAAAATAGAGATCTTTTACTTTACTGAATTTCAGGCCCATATTATAGGAGATTTCGCGGGAAATCTTTCCCTTTAATCCACCTGAAATGACGTAGGTGTAATCGGTGTTCCGGACATTATGCCGCGGATCAGCCCAGTAATTTTCATGTGCGATATCGCCGTAGGTGTTATTCTTCAGGTCGCCCTTGAAACCGGCAAAAAGTGTCAGAATCCCCTCCACCGGTTTAAAGTTAAATTCAAAATCGGGGTATAATTTGGAGACATTTTCTCCCCCCTTATCTGAAACAGCCACAAAATTAATACCTCCACGCAGTGACCAGTTATCGCCAACCAACCTGACAGAAGGGGCCAGCCTTAGCCAATTCTCGTTTTTAGTCCCGGGAAGCGACAAGTTTTCAATATTAACGCTGTCGGTTGTAAAGTGATCATACGAAAAATCAAGAATCCCATTTACCTGTTCGAAATTATAATCAAATTTCCCGAATACCCCTGCGCTATTCTCCTTCTGTCCGGTCTTTGAATCGAAATAGCCCAGGCGAAAACCGCTGTTAAATTTCAAATTATTTTGGGAAGCCTCTTCACTTTTCAGGCCTATTTTTATTTTGCCATCCTGGTAAGCCTGTTTTATGCCATAATTCAGAGTGGATAAGTTATTGATATTCGTGGGCAGTTCAACAGGATAACCATAATAATTCATGGCGTCGCGATCGTAGGACAAATCGGTAGTAAGCACTGTACTTCCAACATTTACAGCACCGAATATGGTACCATTATTATGACTGACAGGTGCATCGACAAGATCGTCCTCCCTTAGTTTGATTTTCCCATCAGAGGAGAGATGCCTGAGGTAAAGGCCGAAAACGGCTGTTTTTGATTCCGGAAGATTTATAAACAGCTCTCCGTAAGGGGAGTTGTAAGTTCCCGCTCCCAGTTTAAGAAATCCGGCACCTAAAGTTTTATAGGATGATTTATTGATATCTGCAGCGCTGATCGGAGAAGCTGAGAATCCTTTTCTGACAGGATAACTGTCGATGGAATAAGAAAAATCAGGGGAAAAACGGGCTGTGTCTTCTATAACCGGCATAAGATTTACCTTATTCGCATTGGAAATACTGGGGTGATAGGCTTTCATCACTTCAACCGACTGGTTAAGCTTTGTGCTGTCTTTCTGACCAACAGCCGCTCCAATGGAGAGTGCACCGAATAAAAGCAAAGCTGATAGTGATCTATATAATTGTTTCATAATTCGTTCTGATTTATTTCTTTTTTGATCCGCTTCCTGAGGGCTGCTGTTTGATTTCAGATTTACCTGATGCAGAATTATCCTTGGCCTCCAGGGTTTGAAGATACTGACTGGCCTCCTCAATAATTCCGTCATTTTTTTGCTCATAATTTTCAATGATGCTCTTCAGCGTATTGGTAGCCTGGAACAGATCGTTTTGTTTTTCATATACATGTGCCAATAAAAGGAAACTCTTTGCCAGCCAGTATTGATGGGGGGTGCTCTTTTCGATAAAATCATTTACCTCTTTTTCAGCCTCTTTTAATTTGTTTTCAGTGAAATAATATTCACATAGCCTGTATTTTGCCTCAGCCCCTTCCAATGATTTAGAATCGACCGAAAGTTTTCTCCAGAGGGGTAGCGCCTTCGAAGGGTCATTAAGCTCAATATAAGCTTTAGCAGATTTATAGGAGGCTTCACGATCAAGTTCCGGAGGTATTTTATCCATGCTCCTGATCTTCCATCCGATTTTTGATACGGCATCGAACTCCTTCAGTTCATAATGACAACGCAAGCGGCCCGCCAGCGAATACAACGTGTTGTTGGTATTGCCTGAGACCGTTTCCAGACGTTCGTAATACCCGAGCGCCTTTTTGAAATCACCGGCTTTAAATGTAATTTCAGATCCGCGGATCAGTGCGTTTTCGGTAAAAATATTATCCGGCTGAGCGAGGATAAAATCATAACTCAGCAGTGCATCTTCAGTCTCATTGTCCATATATTCCAGTTCGGCCTTATAAAAGTGAACATTGAGTGCAAAACTGCCGGATGGGAAGTTTTCCAGGTAAGATCGGAGCTCCGATTTAGCGCGGGGATCTTTGGCCATGTAGAGCTTTTCCGCTGCAAAAAAAGTGAGGGAATCCTGTTCATTTTGTGAGGGGGTTGCCGAATGTCCCAGTTTATTCGTGTAGGCAATATATTCTCCCACCTTGTTGGTTTCTACAAAATTATTGCGGATTCCGGCCAGGGCGCCTTTGGCTTCCGGACTGTTGGGATAGTTTTCGGCAACCTGTTTGTAATAATCGGTTGAAGTGGTGTAATCATTTCGGTTATAGGCCAATAATCCTAACTGCACCAACGCCTTAGGCTTATACGGGCTGGCAGGAAAATTTGATATCAATGACTTATAATTCGCCACAGCCTTATCGTTATCCTGAAGGCGCTCCCACGACTTACCCGTTTCAAACAAGGCGTCATCCAGATAATTGGATTTAGGAAACTCTGCTCTTAGTTTTTCCAGCTCACTAATCTTCAGGTTATTTTCATTCGCCAAACCATGACAGAATGCTTTCTGGAAAAGTGCATAATCTGCATCTGCCAAACCTGTCTCGTAGGCCCGATTGTAAAAGGTAACTGCCTCACTAAACCTGCTGGCAACAAAGCTGCAATCGCCAAGCCTGTTACAGGCATCGGTATATAGCGGAAGGCTTTTATTTATTTTGCCTTCGGTATACTTTTCAAACCATGGAACTGCCAGATCATATTCCTCCTTGTTGAATAATGCATAACCAATGTTATAATTTGAAATCGCAAACTCCTTCAGTTTTGCAGCCCCGGGTATGGACTGGAATTTTTTGTAATCAGCCACCGCTTCATCGCTCCTGCCAAGACGAAAGTTGGCATCTCCCCGCCAGTAATAAGCCAGGGCACGCAATTCACTATTCTGGTCGCCGTACTCCAACGATTTATTAAACATCAGAATAGCATCCTGCAATCTCAGATCCCTGTAAATTTCGATCCCCCTGTTAAAGGCAACTTTCTGGTATGCTTTTTTTATGGAAGGACTTTTTACCTTAATCTTATCGAGAGAAACAAGGGCATCCTTATAATTACGGGTAGTTAGAAATACCTTTCCAAGGTAATCGTAGGCTGAGGCATTCTTCTCCGAATTCGGATACTCTGAAATATACCTGTCAAATGCCTTAATCGCCTCATTAAACGGAGAATAATTTAATTCATAGGTAATTTTGGCGTATTGGAAAAGGGCATCTTCCCTGATTTTCGGATCAAAATTTAAACTGGAGGCATTCTGGAAAGCCATCATTGCCCGCTGCTTATCCCCTTTGCGGATATAAAGACCGGCCAGTTCGTAATAGCCATTTTGTGTAAGGGCGTCTTTCCCCTTCACCGCTTTTTCCATATTTAGAATCGCCTTGTCAACCTGATCCACTTTGCCATAACAATAGCCCGCCACATAATATTGCTGCGGCGTAACCTCCTTGCTTTTCAGATAAATTTCGATATACGGAACAGCATCCTCGTATCTCTTTAGTTGGTAATAAGATACGCCAAGCACCCTTGACAGTTCAGTTTTCCGCTCATCGGTTGCTCCACTCATCAGTGCCGGTCCGATCTTTACCACCTGGTCATATTTTTCCTGGGCAAAATAGATCTGGGCTTTATAAAAAGGGATGATAGCGGCAAACTGAGCCGAACCTTCTATTTTCTCAAACTCCTGTAAGGCAAGGTCATATTTCCCGTCCAGGTAGTTGATATGTGCCCAGTAATATTTCGATGCATCGGAAAATGGTCCCGGCTTCTCTTTTAATTCGGTAAATAAAACTTTCGCGATGTCTTTGTTACCAGCTTCCAGATTACAGAAGCCCGATTTGAAACAGTACTCGTCAAGCTCTTTTCCTGTCAGGGAATACCGGTCTGTTTTTTTAAAAGCTGCAAGTGCCTGTTTATAATGCTTTAGGTTAAAATCTGCATTGCCAAGCCTGAACCAGCCGTTGTTAATTCTTGGTGATTCAGGATTACCGGCAATAAATGCCTCCAGCATGGCTCTTCCGACGGAGTTTCCCATTTCGAGGTAACAGACAGGAATATGATAATTGGCCTCATCTGCGTAAACAGAACCTGGTTCAGCCATATCCAGCAGTTTCCGAAATTCAAATACAGCCGCTCCATACTTTTCGGCATTGAATAACTCCATTGACGTTCGTAAAATCTCCTTACAATCCCCAGGTTCAGAAACTGGCTGCGCATAAAGGGGATACGCATAAAAGAAGAAAATCACGAATACCTTTATTAACTGGCTTTTAATTTTCATTTTTTAAATTAGTTTTGTACTCATGTCGATGTACAAATATAGACTTTTATAAAAACTTTCCGAACCGTGGAGCCAATCATTGAATTAAAAGAAGCCGACATTTACCAACGGGAGACGTTGGTGCTAAAGAATATCTACCTGACCATCAATAAAGGGGAATTTCTTTATATTATTGGGAAAGTGGGAAGTGGAAAATCGAGTTTACTGAAAACTTTATATAATGAGCTGCCACTCATGGTCGGAACAGGCGCCATATGTGGATATCAACTTGATAAAATCCGTTCCTCTGAGGTTCCCTTTCTTCGGCGAAGATTAGGGATTATTTTCCAGGATTTTCAGCTACTGACAGACCGGACAGTGAATAAAAATTTCGAATTTGTTTTGAAAGCTACCGGTTGGCACAACGAGATTGCCATTAAAGACCGGATCGATGAAGTGCTTAACATTGTAAATATGGGCCATTCAGGATCGCGCTTACCCCATCAACTATCCGGAGGTGAACAACAACGGATTGTCATTGCCAGGGCATTGCTAAACAACCCGGAGATCATCCTGGCCGACGAACCGACAGGAAACCTCGATCCGGATACCTCTGAAGCACTGATGGAGGTGTTCATGGAGATTAACAGGGAAGGGAAAACCGTCCTGATGGCAACACACGATTATCCGATCATTCAAAAATTTCCCGGCCGTAAAATTGTATGCGAGGAGGGGACAATCAGGGAGATAACCGATGATTCCAATATCATCGATTTTGAATCATTGCTCGATGATGAGTCAGCCCCTTCAGTCAATAATTAAAAATTCAGACAATTCGCCCATTAAACAATTTGTAATCCGGGAATATGTATCGGTTAATTCATAATTTTTCACTCAGGGATCATAATACTTTCGGTATTTCAGCAATTGCAAAACACTATCTGACTGTTAATTCACACGGGGACCTCCTCCATTTTCTCAAAGAAAATAACCTGTCCGATTATGAAAACAGGCTGTTTCTCGGCGGTGGCAGTAATTTACTGTTTATCAATGACTTTAACGGCATTGTCATTCATCCCGAAATCGGGGGAATCCGCCTGGTGAGTGAAAATAAATCATTTGTTGAAGTTGAAGCAGGCGCAGGTGTGAACTGGGATTATTTTGTGGAGTGGTGTGTTGAAAAAGGTTGGGGTGGCATTGAAAATTTGTCATTAATACCCGGAAATATCGGCGCAGTACCCGTGCAGAATATCGGAGCCTACGGCGTAGAAGCAGCCTCTGCCATAATAGAAGTGAGAGGAATCACTTTGGATTCGGATTCACCGGCAGAAAGTGTTTTTAATCAGCAGGAGTGTAAATTCGGCTACCGGACAAGTATTTTTAAAGCACAGTTGGCGGGACAATTTATCGTGACTTCGGTACTCTTCCGGCTCAGTAAACGGCCCGGTTTCCAGCTTCAGTACGAAGGGTTGATAGAAAAGGTAGGCCAAATTGGAGGAACCAATCTCCGCACTGTCCGTCAGGCAATTATTGAAATACGCAAATCCAAACTCCCGGATCCGGTCATCGTTGGCAATGCAGGAAGTTTTTTTAAAAACCCCGTTGTTTCAGAGCTTATCGCCAAATCGCTGAAAAACCTCCATCCTGATATGCCACAGTATCCAATCGGGTCTGGTCTTGTCAAGATTGCGGCCGGCTGGTTGATTGAAAAAACAGGATGGAAGGGTAAATCGGCAGGAAAGGCAGCCATCCACGATAAGCAGGCGCTGGTCATTATTAATAAGGGGGGCGCCTCCGGAAAGGAGATCTTCAGGTTGTCGGAACTAGTGGCTGAAGATGTTTTACGAAAATTTAACATCGTACTGGAACGGGAGGTACAGGTTGTTGGAAATTGAATGGGATAATTTGAAAATGTAATAATTTGAAAATTTGAAAATGTGGTAATGTGCTAATGTGCTAATGTGCTAATGTGCTAATTCTTTCATTTCCTCACTTCCATATTCTGCTTTTATTCAAGGCATTCTGGTATTTTGCAGCATTACGGTTATGTTCCGCAAGAGACTGTGCAAAATTGTGATAGCCCGAAAAATCCTCTTTAGCGCAGAAATACATATAGTTATGATGTTCGGCATTTAGCACTGCATCTACGTTCACCACATCAGGGAAATTGATCGGACCAGGCGGCAGACCGGTATATTTATAGGTATTGTAAGGGGAATCGACTGACAAATATTCAGTTAACACTCGCTTAATCTGAAAATTATGTAACGCAAATTTGATAGTGGGATCGGCCTGAAGCAGCCATCCCCTTTTCATCCGATTGATATAAACTCCGGCAATACGCGGTTTCTCGTCATTTTTATTGGTCTCCTCCTGAACTATTGAGGCAATGGTGACCACCTGGAGTGGTGAAAGGCCCAATTCAACAGCTTTGCTTTTACGAGCCATATTCCAGAAATGGTCATACTCAAGCTTCATCCGTTCGATAAATTTTGCTGGAGAGGTATTCCAGTAAAACTCATAGGTATTTGGGATAATGAGTACTGGAAACGACTCGTGCGTAAATCCAAGATCCGTTGCGATTTTATCATTGTTCAGCATACTGATAAATGCCCCAGAATCCGGTTCAAGGTAATGAGCCAGCCTTGCTGCAAGCTCTTCCCTGAGCCTGATATTATTAACAGTAACTTTTACCGGGGTCTGTGTTCCCGATCTTAACAGGTCAATCAACTGATTATTATTCCAGCCGCCTTTAATGGTATAGGCGCCGGGACGAACATTTTTCGGATAGTTTTTCCGGAGCGCGACCCATTCGAAAGAGGTTTTATCCCAAAGATAGCCTCCCTGGCTCAGGGAATCAAAAACCTGCTGAAAACCGGAGCCGGTGGCGATATAAAGGAGACCTGATTTTTTTACATTATTCTGAAAAATAAAATTATAAAAACGATATCCCGCAACACCTGACACCATTACCGCAATCAATATACCATATACTAACCATCGTGTGAATTTGGATAAAGCCAACCATTTACTTCTAATTTTCAGGTTCATCAACGACATTTAAATAAATAAAAATTAAAAAATGGCACATTTAAAATGGCTGCAAAAATAGTAAATTTGACCTTAAGTAAACATCAGTTACTGGTTCCATCGGTTCGCCATTAAGTCATTTGCCGAATTATTTGTATTTTTACAGCCTGAAAATGTTAAATATCCATTGATTCAAAATTAATAAAATGCATCAGATCAAGCTTGCCGATAATGTTTATTTTCTTGGGTTTAATGATCGCAGGACCGCCCTGTTCGAGAACATATGGCCCATTCCCAACGGGATTTCTTATAATTCATATTTAATTGATGATGAGAAAATAGCAATCATCGATACTGCAGAACGGCAATTTATTGAAGATTATCTCGATAAGATTCAGGCTATTATTGGCGAACGAAAAATCGACTACCTGATTATCAATCACATGGAGCCGGATCATTCGGGCGCCTTAAAGTCAATCAGGAGCAGGTATCCTGAAATAATTCTGGTCGGGAATAAAAAGACTTTCGGAATTATTGAAAACTTTGGCATCGATCCTGGCAAAGTGCTGATGGTGCATGATAATGACACTTTGTCGCTCGGCAAGACACAACTTCAGTTCCAGACCATCCCGATGGTACATTGGCCCGAAACAATGATCACCTACGATGAAAACAACAAAATCCTTTTTTCAGGTGATGCTTTTGGCAGTTATGGAACTCTAGACGGTGGTGTTTTTGACGATGAAATCAACCTCGATTTTTACGAGGTGGATGTGATGCGCTATTTTACAAATATCGTTGGCAAATATTGTGCTCACACACAGCGTGCAATGAAAAAACTCTCCGGTCTGGAGGTGAAGATGATCGCATCCACTCATGGTCCCGTCTGGAGAACAGACTTAAACTGGGTACTGAGCAGATATACCAAATGGAGTACCTACGATATGGACCAGGGAGTTGTTATCGTTTATGGATCCATGTACGGAAACACGCAAAAAATGGCCGAGGTTATTGCCCGGCAATTAAGTGAACGAGGCATTAAAAATATCAGGGTTTACGATTCATCAAAGACCCATTCATCCTATATTATCAACGATATCTTTAAATATAAAGGCTTTATCGTCGGTAGTTGCGCCTATAACAATGCCTTGTTCCCCAATGTCGAAACCTTACTTGCCACAATCGAACATATGGCGCCCAAGGAACACTATCTCGGAATATTTGGAAACTTTTTGTGGAACGGAGGCGGCGTTCATAACCTCAAAAAATTTGCCGATATGATCAAATGGGAGATGGTATACGAACCTGTTGAAGAGAAGGGATCACTGAAAGACGATAAGTTCAGGATGTGCATCGAAATGGCTGATGCCATGGCTGATAAGTTGCTTCAGGATCCCCAGCTATCTGATCCCCAAAAGGGAGCCTGTCACTGATTACATTTGTCATCTGCATCGTAAATCAAATGAATATCAACAAAATAGGCCTACCGGACTGCAGGGCTGTTTTATTTTACCAACTATAATTAAGATAGAACAGCCATAAATTTCACCTTTTCCCGATTTTGGTGTATGTTTGCCAAAACTGATGGGCCCTCATCTTTGTTTACTTTGAATAATTGGTTATCAAAAAATTTCTTTTGAATGAATGAATTATTTGAATTAGTCCTGCACACCGACGCTGCCTTAATGCGGATTGTTGCTTCAAATCTGACAGAGGCCTATGTAATCCTGTTCCTGATCATTTTCAGCGAGACTGGCCTTTTGTTCTTCCCGTTTCTTCCAGGCGATGGATTACTTTTCTCAGCCGGGGTGATCTCGGCATCCACCGCACTGAATATCGTCTGGCTGGTACCTATCCTTATTCTTGCAGCAATACTGGGGAACCTGACCAACTATTTTGTTGGCGCCTATTTTGGTAAATCACTCGAAAGGAGTAACAATCGTTTTGTTACGGGCCATCTGATGAGATATATTATCCAAACGCGCCATTTCTACGATAAACATGGCGGAAAATCAATCGTGATTGGCCGCTTCTTTCCGGTGATCAGAACCTATATCCCATTTATGGCCGGGCTCTCTGGTTTCAAACATCATATCTTCGTGATCTACACTATTCTGGGTTCAGTGCTATGGGTCCCATTCTTTACATTGACCGGTTATTTTATAGGTGAGAATGACTGGGTTAAAAATAACTTCCTGGTCATCTTCCTTGGATTGATTATTGTCACTCTCCTCCCATTCTTTTATAATGTTCTCAAACTTTTGTTTTCCAGAATATTACGAAAGAAAAAATGAGTACTTTACCTGTTGATCATCCGATTTGAAAAACGAACTCCCGCTTAAAAGATTTTCAATATGGAAACCCTGATTATCATTGTATTGGTTGTTATAAACCTGTTAATCACCAGTTTACTTTTTCTGCAAAAAAGCAATAAGAATTCCCGCCTGACTGATCAAATCGTTGACCTGGAGCGAAGTCTGATGAAAATTGAGGCGGGATTCCGGGAGGATTTCAGGATAAACCGGGAGGAAAACGGGGCTATAGCGAAGGAAAACAGGAGTGAATTAAACGACACCCTAAAAGAATTTAAAAGGGAGCTCTCCGAAACCTTAAAGGAGATTATTTCACAGGGGAAAAATGACAGCTACTTGTTGCGCGACACTTTAATCAATTCATTTAAAGGATTTCAGGATACATTTGACAAAAATGTCGGATCGTTTAACCAACTCCAGCGGGAGAAATTCGCACTCCTTGGCGAGGAACAGAAAAAAATGATTGAAAGCACTGAAAAACGGCTGGAGGAGATTCGGGCAACCGTAGATGAAAAACTGCAGAAAACGCTCAACGAAAGACTGGGACAATCATTTGAATTGGTGGTCAGACAATTGGAAAATGTACAGAAGGGATTGGGTGAAATGCAGACCTTGGCCCAGGATGTCGGAGGATTAAAGCGGGTGTTGAGTAATGTGAAGATGCGCGGAAGTATCGGGGAGGTTCAGCTGGCCATGTTGCTGGAACAGATTCTGGCGCCCGGACAATACGAAACGAACGTAAAAACGAAACAGGGAAGCGCCGATTTGGTTGAATTTGCAATTAAATTGCCGGGGCGCGATGAGGCGAATACCGTGGTATGGCTCCCGGTTGATGCCAAGTTTCCCAAAGATATTTACGAGCAGCTGCAGTCGGCTCACGATACGGGTGATCTGCTGAAAATTGATGCGGCACAAAAATTACTGGAGCAGACCATCCGGAAGATGGCCAGAGATATACATGATAAATATATCGATCCTCCCAACACGACCGATTTCGGGATCATGTTTCTCCCTTTTGAAGGAATCTATGCGGAGGTGGTCCGCAGCGCTACGCTGCTGGATGATCTTCAGCGTAATTATAAAATTGTCGTCACGGGACCAACCACGCTGGCTGCAATTCTGAACAGTCTGCAGATGGGCTTTAAAACACTGGCTATTCAACAGCGCAGCGGAGAAGTATGGAAGATACTTGGCGCTGTCAAGAAAGAGTTTGAGCTGTTCGGCGGACTGGTAGAGAAGGCGCAGGGCAATATCCAGACCGGCCTGAATCAGCTGGATGATGTTCTGGGTAAAAGGACCCGGGCCATTCAGCGCAAATTAAAGGACGTTGAAGTAATGGAAACGAACGGCACAAAGTTAATCTTACCCGATGTTGGTGACGATGAGGTTGCGGAAGATTAGATTTTATTCAATACCTTTAAGCACGTTTAAAATAGGAAGAATAGAATTGATGAAACGAAAAAATCGTTACTCCGGACTCACAGCTAAGCAGGTTACAGAAAGCCGTAAAAAATATGGGAGTAATTTACTTTCCCCACCCAGGCGCGATCCATTGTGGAAGCTCTTTCTTGAGAAATTTGAAGATCCGATTATCCGGATTCTGTTAATTGCAGCCTTTCTGTCCTTAGGAATTGCTTTTGTAAATAATGAGTACGTCGAAACTACCGGAATATTTTGCGCAATTATTCTGGCAACGGTTGTCTCCTTCTGGTTCGAAGTGGATGCCGGTAAAAAGTTTGATGTGCTGAACCTGGTTAATGACGATACCCTGATCAAGGTGATTCGTAACGGAAGTATTTGCGAAATTCCAAAAAAAGAGATCGTTGTCGGAGATACCGTTCTGCTCGGTACCGGTGAAGAAGTTCCGGCTGACGGTCAGCTTCTTGAGGCAATATCACTGCAAATGGATGAATCCTGTCTGACAGGTGAACCGTTGATCGATAAAACAACCAACCCCCAGGAGTTCGATAAAGAGTCAACTTACCCGTCAAATTGGGTGTTACGTGGCACCAAGGTAATGGATGGTCATGCTATTATGGAAGTTAGAGACGTGGGAGACGCCACCGAATATGGAAAGGTTGCCACAAAATCGACAGAAATGACCGGTGAGGAGACACCTTTAAATAAACAGCTGGAAGGCCTGGCAAAATTTATCGGTTTAGTTGGTTTCAGTCTGGCTGTGCTTACTTTTATCGCACTGTTTGCGAAAGATCTTTTTTTTAAAGGAGCCCAGAACAGGCCAAACCTTGTCCAGCTTGGCTCCGTAGGCATTGTTATTATATCAGCATTAATAGCGCTTTCTAAAATTTGGCTGCCAATTATTTACGATGGGTTTGAACTAATCGGCATAAAAACCAGCATTCCCAAAAGTGTAAAGGAGGGAAGCTGGATCAGATGGTTTGGCATTGGGTTACTCACTTTTGTTTTCCTCCTGCTGATCGGTCTGGTAACAGGGATCAAACTTTTAGACGCGGGGTCGTGGGTGAGTATTGAACTTGCGGGAAGAATTCTTCAGTATTTCATGGTAGCTGTTACATTGATTGTAGTTGCAGTCCCGGAAGGATTACCCATGAGTGTTACATTAAGCCTGGCACTGAGCATGCGCAAAATGCTGAAGTCCAACAATCTGGTAAGAAAGATGCATGCTTGTGAAACCATTGGGGCAACCACGGTCATCTGCACCGACAAAACCGGGACCTTAACTCAAAACCGGATGCAGGTGGTAAATACCAATTTCTTCGGATTAAAAGATCAACAACTGACTAATAACGATTTAAGTATCCTGATAAAGGAGGGAATATCAGTAAACGCAACGGCCTACCTTGATTTCTCAAATAGTGCCATCGTCAAAACATTGGGAAATCCCACTGAAGCAGCCCTTTTATTATGGTTACATTCCCATGGAATAAATTACCTCAGATTGCGCGAAGAGACGCCGGTTATTGAGCAACTTACATTTTCGACGGAGCGAAAATTCATGGCTACGGTGGTCGATTCCCCGTTATTAAATAAGAAAGTGCTTTACGTAAAGGGGGCGCCAGAGATCGTTCTCTCCAAATGCAGTACTGTACTTTATGATGGGGGCCCAGTATCTGTCGCCTCCGCAGAACCATCCATCCTGGAGCTACTGCTTCACTACCAGAATCAGGGGATGAGAACGCTGGGATTTGCATTTGAGATAATTGAAGATGAAAAGGAGCGGCTGATAAACGGGAAACTGGCAAATGCCAATCTGACTTATTTCGGTGTGGTTGCTATTTCGGATCCTGTAAGAGAAGATGTACCAGACGCCGTCAAAAAATGTGTAAACGCGGGGATCGATGTAAAAATCGTTACAGGTGACACCCCCGGGACAGCCAGGGAAATCGGTCGTCAAATCGGCATATGGAATGATAGTGACCTGGTTCACAATATGATTACAGGTGTTGAATTTGAGGCCTTAAGCGACAGTGAGGCCTTAAAAAGGGTAAAGCACCTGAAAATCATGTGCCGGGCGAGGCCTGGTGACAAACAAAGACTGGTCCGGTTACTTCAGAAAACAGGTGAAGTTGTCGCTGTTACCGGAGACGGGACCAACGATGCCCCGGCATTAAATTTTGCCCATGTTGGTCTCTCCATGGGATCGGGAACCTCTGTTGCCAAGGAAGCCAGCGATATCACCCTACTTGACGACTCCTTTAAAAGTATCGTTACTGCCGTAATGTGGGGACGTTCGCTTTACCAGAATATTCAGCGGTTTCTGATCTTCCAGTTAACCATCAACCTTGTTGCGATGGTCATCGTTTTGTTTGGCTCAATATTCGGCAACGAATTACCCTTGACGGTAACCCAAATGTTATGGGTTAATCTGATCATGGATACCTTTGCCGCCGGAGCGCTGGCCTCTCTCCCACCCAGCGAAAAGGTGATGCAAAGTAAACCGCGAAATGCTTCCGATTTTATTATAACCCCGGCTATGCGGTCAACTATCGTGTTCGCAGCATCTGCTTTTGTGGTAATGCTGATGGGACTGTTATTCTATTTCAGTGAGGAGACCGGAGAGATCACCCCTGTCAATTTATCCAGGTTCTTTACCATCTTTGTTTTACTGCAGTTCTGGAATATGTTTAATGCCAAGGCTTTTGCGACAGGAAAATCAGCGTTTAACAATATCAGGCGAAGCGCCGGCTTTGTAATTGTCACTTCGGTTATTCTTGCCGGACAGATTCTTATCGTACAATTTGGTGGTGAAGTTTTCCGGACCGTTCCCCTCCCGCTTCGGGATTGGCTAATTATGATTGGTTCCACTTCACTGGTACTTTGGATTGGAGAAGCGACAAGGTTATTCAGGAGGATTTAAAAACTGTCATTTTGGCCTGTATCCTCCTTTACCCTTTCAATTATCAGACGGATCTCCCCCGAAGTATCATAATAAATTCCAAGTGAAGTTAAAGTATGTTAACCGCTTTAAACTTTTAAGGTTGTTTAAATGTCTAACCGATAATTTAAGCGTAAATTGGTACATAAATTGTAAGTTACTTTTTGTTTGTATTTATTCAAGTAAAATGTAACAAATTAAAAAAAACGAGTTATGGACAGCATTAAAAACATTGCGAAAACACTGGCAATTGCTTTTGCAGGAGCCATTGTTGCTATCTTTATCTATTCAAAAATCAATAACCAGCCGCACGATTATCCACTACAGGGGAGTACCCCGGTTCAACTGACAAACTATAGTTCTCCTGCCTCGCCGCAGGCACAGTTGCCTGATCTGACACTGTCAGCCGAAAAGAGTGTTCATGCCGTGGTTCACATTACAACCAAGGTGAAAGCTCCCTCCTACAGTGGCAACGACAATCCGCTGTATGATTTTTTCTTTGGCCCAAGAGGAAATTATTCGCCAAGGGGAAACAATCAGGAGCAGGAATTCAGTTTAGGCGCAGGTTCAGGAGTGATCATCAGCCCTGAAGGCTACATTGTTACAAATAATCATGTTATTGATGATGCCGATAATATTGAGGTTGTATTGAACGATAACCGAAAGTTTACGGCCAAAGTCATTGGACGCGATCCCAATACAGATATCGCATTGGTAAAGATTGATGCAAAGGACCTTACTTATCTTGTCTGGGGCAATTCCGAATCCCTGAAACTTGGTGAATGGGTATTGGCTGTTGGCAACCCGTTTAATCTCACCTCGACGGTTACCGCAGGTATTGTAAGTGCGAAATCCAGAAGTATCGAAATCATCAGCGGACCTCTGCCACTCGAATCATTTATTCAGACCGATGCGGCGGTCAATCCCGGGAACAGTGGCGGCGCACTGGTCAATGCCAGTGGCGACCTGGTTGGAATAACTGCGGCAATAGCATCCAAAACAGGCTCATATTCAGGCTATTCATTTGCTGTCCCTGCCTCCATTGCCCGTAAAGTTGTTGATGACCTCAAACAATTCGGCCAGGTGCAAAGGGCAATGCTCGGAGTTGAAATCAGAACTGTTGATGACAACCTGGCAAAGGAGAAACACCTTGGTAAAATTGAAGGGGTATATGTCGGAAAAATAGCCGAAGACGGCGCAGCACGTCAGGCCGGAATAAAGGCGGAGGACATCATTACGGCAGTAAATGGAAATCAGGTGAATACAGTTGCTCAATTGCAGGAACAGATTGCAAAATACCGCCCTGGAGACAAGGTAAATATTACTGCAAAAAGAGATGGTGAAGTGAAACAATTCAGTGTTGTATTACGTAATACAAAAGGCGATACATCAATAATTAAAGAGTCTTTTTCGGTCCTGGGCGCCGAATTTGGCCCAATTACCGAAAAAGATAAAGGACGGCTTAAAATTGACGAAGGGGTTCAGGTTTTAAATCTGACCAAGGGTAAATTAAAGGATGCCGGTGTGAAAATCGGATTTATTATCACCGATATAAACAAAATGGCCGTTTCAAGTGTTGAAGACATAAAGCGGGTTCTTTCACAAGCCAGTAATAAAAAACCTATATTAGTTGAAGGAGTTTATCCCACGGGTGAATGGACTTATTATGTTTTTAAGCTTGAGGAATAATATTGATAAAAATAATAAAAAGATACCACTATTCCGGTATTGTACAAAACCACAAATGTTTGTATCTTTGCAGACTTTTAATCGGAGAGCATGAGACAATTAAAGATTACAAAATCTATTACCAACCGCGAGAGTGCCTCGCTTGACAAATACCTTCAGGAAATCGGTAAAGAAGAGTTAATTACCGTCGAAGAAGAGGTTGAATTGGCACAACGCATCAAAAAAGGTGATCAGGCAGCACTTGAAAAATTGACCAGGGCGAACTTACGGTTTGTGGTTTCTGTCGCTAAACAGTATCAGAATCAAGGACTCAGCTTGCCTGACTTAATTAACGAGGGTAATCTGGGTTTAATAAAGGCGGCCGAGAAATTCGATGAAACACGTGGTTTTAAATTCATCTCTTATGCGGTTTGGTGGATTCGTCAATCCATATTACAGGCACTTGCCGAGCAATCCAGAATTGTACGCCTCCCATTAAATCAGGTCGGATCTTTAAACAAAATCAATAAGGCCTATTCAAAATTCGAGCAGGAGCATGAGCGTAGACCCTCTCCTGAAGAATTGGCAGAACAGCTGGAACTCCCGTCCGATAAAGTTGCCGATACATTGCGCGTCTCAGGAAGGCATGTCTCTGTTGACGCCCCCTTCGTGGATGGCGAAGACAATAGTTTGCTTGATGTATTGATCAACAACGACTCTCCAAGCGCAGACAGGGTATTGATCGACGAATCACTTTCACGTGAAATCGACCGTTCACTCACTACCTTAACTGAACGGGAAGCCGATATCATCAGGATGTTTTTCGGGATTGCATGCCAGGAGATGACCCTCGAGGAGATTGGAGAACGCTTCGGGCTGACCCGCGAACGTGTACGTCAGATCAAAGAGAAAGCAATCAGACGTTTACGTCATACTTCCAGAAGTAAACTGCTCAAAACTTATCTGGGATAACCAATAATATTTTTCGTCAGTAAGCCCTTTTCTCCTCAGGAAAAGGGCTTACTTATTTAGTAGCAGGCAACTTAAGTATTAAATATCACCGTGGCTTCACGATCCTTTAGAAAGGTCCCCCCTCTCCCGAAGATTTGCATTAAAATAACGTCTGCCATTTAACGATGAAAAACAACCTTATGCAGACAAATAAACTCTTTTCACTGATTCTAATTGCTATAGAATTATTCGACTATTAAATTCGAATAATTTAAAATGGTTTTCCGGTAATTTTTCAAAAGTCAAATATGAAAAAGAAAAGATTAAGTTTACTGCTATCTTGTGTATTTGTCCTTGCAGTTATGGCAGCCTGCCATACTGATATTGCTGAAGATCAGATTGAGGAGACGGACGATGATGATGGCATTGAAACCGTTGGTGATCATGAAGCTGCAAACGACTATATTTGGGACAGTTCAAGTGTCACGCAAATCGCCCTGAAAGGGAGTTCAATTACTGTCACGGGATCAGGTGCCACGGTAAGCGGCAGCAAGGTGACTATCACTGCTGCAGGCAACTATAGTTTAAGCGGCTCCCTGACTAACGGACAGGTGATTGTGAACACTGCAGATAAAGCAGTAGTCCGATTAATTCTAAACGGCGTTAATATCACCTGTTCTTCAAGTGCCCCCATCTATATTACCGATTCTGAAAAAACCATTATCAATCTTGCCGATAACACAGAAAATGTATTAACTGACGGGACATCCTATGTTACAGTAGATGGCGAACCAAATGCGGCTATTTTCAGCAAATCAGATCTTACGATCTTTGGATCCGGGAAACTGACAGTAGTCGGAAATTACATGGATGGTATTACAAGCAAAGACGGGCTGATTATCAAAAGCGGCACCATTTCGGTAACATCAAAAGATGACGGAATACGGGGAAAAGACTACCTGATTATTAAAGATGGGAATATTACGGTCAAATCGGGAGGCGATGGCCTTAAATCGGATAATGAGGTAAGCACTATAAAAGGATATGTTTCGATCGCAAAAGGTGTATTCAATATTATCTCCGGTGGTGATGCAATTTCCGCCTATACAGAGATCAATATTGCGGATGGGACCTACAATCTGACTTCAGGCGGAGGCAGCTCCAAAAGTAAACCTGTCACATCAGCCAAAGGAATTAAAGCGTTGGTTGGTTTAACCATTGATACAGGCACCTTTACCATCAGTTCAGCAGATGATGCGCTCCATTCAAATGGAAAGATAATCATTAATGGTGGTACTATAAACCTTTCTTCTTCAGATGACGGCATTCATGCAAATGCCGCGATAACTATAAATTCCGGCACAATAATCATTTCAAAATCTTTTGAAGGTATTGAAAGTCATTTAATTACTGTCAACAATGGGAATGTAAGCGTTACATCTTCAGACGACGGTTTCAATGCTACTGCAGGATTGGTAAACGGGGGGACAGAACAGGACGATAAAAGCTTTCTTTATATCAATGGCGGATATATCATGATAACTGCTTCGGGCGGCGATCCCCTTGACAGTAATGGCAGTATTGTTATGACAGCCGGTACAGTTGTGGTTCATGGACCAGCATCATCACCGGAGGTTGCGATTGATTACAACGGAACATTCAACCTCTCCGGTGGTTTTATGGTTGCATCAGGAACCAATTCAAATATGACACAGGCCCCAGGTGCATCATCATCACAAAAATCACTTCTGGTCATGTTTAGATCTTCACTGACAGCCGAAACCATCTTTCATATTATGGATTCCTCCGGAATTGAGGTCGTGACTTTTAAACCAGTACGGAAATATCAGTCCATGGTATTCTCCTCCCCTTTACTTGTACAGGGAGCAACCTTTAAGATCTACACCGGCGGAAGTTCAACGGGAACATTCACTGACGGTCTTGGTAAAGGTGGAGCTTATACCCCTGGCACCCTGTATGCAAGTTTTACAGTTTCAAGTGCGGTCACCAGGGTCAATTAGTGCTCTTTAAAATTACAATTGTCAATGCCATGAAAAAATTAATTTTCCTTATGCTGGTCATTCCGATTATCTGTTCACTTAAGGTTACCGCACAAAATGCAGTTCCCGGACTAAAGATCAAAACAATTACAGAATACAATCTAAATAACAAGAAGAAAGAGATCGACCATATTACAACTTTAAATGCGGAAGGGCTAAAAACAGAAGAGGTGGAATATTTTTCTGATGGTATCGTTAAGACCAGAACTGTTTACGAATATGACCACCAAAAAAGATGTAACAAGGCAACCAAATACGGTATTAAAGGGAAAGTCGAAAAGGTGACAACTTATGATTATGACAATAATGGTACGAAAACAAAAGAAAGTATATTGATTCCTGAGAAACGGTACAGGACAGATAAAATCTTTGAACATACCTATTATTGAGATCCATATGAAATGTAAGACACACGACCTTTTATTCGGGAAAACCGATTATCCACCAGATAAACTTTTAATTAAAGAACTAATTGGCAACACATTGCATGGATGGTCAGATTTAAAACAGGCAATTCTGAGGCTACCGGCGATATCACTCGGGGAAATGAGCAATGTAAAACTGATGAACCGTACCGATGTAAAATATCTGGTTAATGCAAAAAGAATTCCTGTTTTGATCAACAAATTAACAGCAGATTATCACATTCAGGAAATTGAAGGCAGACGTGTGGCAAACTACGGCACTATTTATCTGGATACCAAAGAATTACTTTTCTATCATATGCATATGAATGGTAAGTTAAATCATATCAAATGGCGAATCCGAAGTTATATAGAGTCTAATCTCAGTTTCCTGGAAATCAAGAAGAAGAGTAATACAGGACGCACACGGAAAAACCGTATTGTTTATGACTTGTCTGAAAGTTTTCAGGAAGGTAAATTTCGAGATTTTATAAGGGATACCTCCGGAATTGAAGCGGACAATCTGCAACCGGTCCTGGAAAACAATTTTAACAGGATTACACTGGTTAATAACCATAAAACAGATCGCCTGACCATCGATTTTAATATATCGTTCAGAAATTGTTTTAACGGGAAATCTGTCCCGTTGGCTAATCTTGCCATTATTGAAATAAAACAGGACCGCCTGAGTGAATCAGCAATACGCAAATACATTGATGAAATGCGAATCAGGAAGTCAGGAGTCAGCAAATATTGCCTCGGCATCGCCCTTACTGCTGAAAATATCAAAAGAAATTTATACAAACGAAAAATACGTTACATTAATAAAATAGCCTCGTAAATGAATCCAATTGCAGAACTTGAACAGTTAAAGGGGTACAACACCGCTTTCGACCCGGATAATTTCATCCTGTTACTTATCCGGTTTGCCATCAACATAGCTGTGACTTGCCTGATAATAAGACTAATGTATTATCCCAAAAGCAGGAGGCGTGACTATTTTTTCACATTTATCGTCACCAGTACAACCATTTTCATGCTGCTGTTTATGCTGGAAACCGTAAAACTCCAGGTAGGATTTGCCCTTGGGCTCTTCGCCATTTTGGGATTTTACGTTACCGGACCGATACGATGCCAATCCGCGAAATGACCTACCTCTTCCTGATTATAGGTATTTCAGTAATCAATGCCCTGGCAAAAAACATCAGCTATATTGAACTGGGGCTGACCAACAGTATTTTCATTGGAGTGGCCGGCCTCATGGAGAGCAATCGTGTGTTAAAGCATGTATCCAGCAAAATGGTGGTCTATGAAAAGATAGATCTGATTAAACCTGAAAAAAAAGGGGAATTAATTGCAGATCTCATGGAACGAACAGGTCTTGAAGTAACCAACGTGGAAATAGGTTCAATCGATTTTCTAAAAGATACGGCCTTTGTAAAAATATATTATGTGAGCAGTGAAGTGAATACGGCAGACAGCCTGGGTAAATCCGCAGACTTCAATGCATCCAGGAATTAACACTGTATCGTGTGAGCTGAAACTGCCCGGGCTGGATACCAGATCAATAATACAATGCTTTAGGCTTCACAATTTTCTTAATCAGAAATACAAATAATTCAACGTCAACAAAATATGAGAGCATTACGATTTATTGGATTACTTTTAATTGTGTCTGTAAATAATC
>JAHEYS010000355.1 GCA_023251475.1 Prolixibacteraceae bacterium | reverse complement strand
AAGACCGCCGCAATCGACCACTCTGCCATCTCTCCAAGCGTGTGCAAAAGTATACTTTATTTTGATTCGTCAAAAAAAATAGCGAATTATTTTATCGTTCAGAGAAATAAATAAAAGAGGCAGAATTTTTTAATTTAAGGATATTTTGCATTACTTGCCTAACGTTAATGCTGTGAGGAATTTAATTTAAAATATATTTTGAATGCCTTTTAATTAAATATATAAAATACTCATAATATATTTTGTATATTTGTTTTAATATAATTAATTTTCGACGAAATCTAAATCATTATTTAACCATTTAAATTACTTTTCTATTATGAACAAAACTCAACTGATTGATGCTGTTGCTGCTGAAGCTGGATTAACTAAAGTGGATGCGAGAAAAGCTGTAGATGCTTTTGTTAAAACAACCGGAGAACAGCTAAAACAAGGTGAAAAAATTGCTCTTGTTGGATTTGGTACTTTTTCTGTTTCAGAAAGGCCTGCGCGTCAGGGGCGTAATCCTCAGACCGGTGCGCAGATTGAAATTGGCAAGAAAAAAATTGTCAAGTTCAAGGCGGGTAGTGAACTAAACGATGATGTTCAATAACCATTGTATATTACATAAGAAAGGGGGCTTTAAACCCCCTTTTTTATGTAATATACTTTTGATTAAAAATTCTGCATCCCGTGTAGTTTTTTATAGATCCCCTCAAGGGCCAGTAACTCATCATGATTTCCCCGCTCAACAATCTCCCCCTCATGAAACACACAAATCAGGTCTGCATTTTTAATTGTTGACAGGCGGTGCGCAATCACAATCGAGGTTCGGTTTTTCATAAGGTTTTCAAGGGCTTCCTGAACCAGTTTTTCCGATTCGGTATCCAACGCTGAAGTGGCTTCATCCAGAATGAGGATTGGCGGGTTTTTAAGCACTGCCCTGGCAATGGACACGCGCTGCCGCTGACCTCCCGACAGCTTCCCCCCCCTGTCGCCAATATTGGATTGATACCCCTCTGAAGTGGCAATAATGAATTCGTGCGCATTTGCGACTTTGGCAGCCATCTCCACCTGTTCAAGGGTTGCATGCTCCACTCCGAATGAGATATTATTAAAGAAGGTATCATTGAACAGAATCGGATCCTGATTGACATTTCCCATTAGTCCCCTTAAATCACTGATCCTGAAATCCCTGATATCACTCCCGTCAATCAGGATCTGACCGTCGCTGACATCATAAAAACGGGGCAGCAGATCAACAAATGTCGACTTTCCCGAGCCTGATTGTCCGACTAATGCAACCGTTTTGCCTATTGGGATGGTGAGATTCACTTTCTTTAAAACATCATCCTCCTGGTATCGGAAGGTCACATCCCTGTATTCGATCTGATGACCGAAGGAGGTCACCGATTTTGGATTCTCCTTATCGATAATGTTATTTTTTGCCATCATCACCATATCGATCCGATCCATTGAGGCAAGACCTTTCTGGATTGCATAAAAAGCAGTCGTAAAAGATTTTGCAGGATTGATAATGCTGTAAAAGAAGACCAGGTAGGTAATAAATCCGGCAGGTGATAAATTGCTGTTGGCGCTTAGAACCAATCTTCCCCCATACCAGAGTACAATTACGATAACAGCTGTCCCGAGAAATTCGCTCATGGGGTGAGCAAGATACCTGCGCCACATCAAGCTGTTCATAATGTTGTAATATTCAGTGTTTTGTTTTCTGAAATGCTCTTTAACCTTTTTCTCGGCATTGAAAGCCTTTATAATCCTCAATCCGGTGAGCGATTCTTCGATGGTTGACAATAGTTCCCCCATCTTATTTTGCCCCTTCATCGAAGGTTTCTTAAGGCTCTTGCCCACCTTTCCAATCAAATAACCGACAACAGGTAATAGCAGGAAAACAAAAAGGGTGAGCGACCACGACATATAGATCATCACTGCCAGATAGATAATGATCAACAGCGGTTCTTTCAGGAGCATCTCAAGTGAACTCATTATTGAGTTGTCAATTTCCTGAACGTCTCCCGTCATTCTTGCGATGATATCTCCCTTGCGCTCTTCTGAAAAGAATCCAATGGGTAGTTCAAGAATTTTTAAATAGATCTGATTTCTGATGTCCCGAACTACTCCGTTACGTAATGGAACCAGCACATACAATGCGAGATAGGTAAATAAAACCTTCAGAAATACCATAATCATCAGGAAAATGCCGATATAGATCAGCGCCTTCTCACTGCCGAACTTCTGGATAATATCACTTAACTGGAACATGATATTGTCCTTTAAACTATCAATTGTTAAAGCCCACTCTGCAGGTTTTTCAACCACCTTCTGGGCGCCGAATAACACTTCAAGGACAGGTTTGAGCGCGGCAAACTGAAACGCCCCAAACACGGCGCCAAGCAGGTTAAAAACAAATGCTAAAACAACATACCGTTTGTAGGGCTTAATAAAGCGTTTTAAAAGAAGGTAGAGACCTTTCACACGTATAAAATTTAATTAACTTAATTATATTTAGAATCCTGATCCTTGTTGAACCCTCATTGATTATACCTTACCTTTTGGTAAATGTTGATCAGAAGGATTTCATCCGAACAAATTCCGATTAATTCAGATAGATACTCCCGTGTAATTGTGGGGAGTGATTTGCTTCAGTTCATTTTTAATCGCATCGCTGACTGCCAGTTGATCGATAAATTCGTGCATTACCACGCGGTCTATCTTGCGGTTTACCCGGGTCAGGTCTTTTAATGCCTCATAGGGATTTGGATAAGCTTCGCGGCGCAGGATCGTTTGAATCGCTTCGGCAATCACCACCCAGTTATCTTCAAGGTCACGCTCAATCACTTCATTGTTCAGCAAAAGTTTGCCTAACCCCTTCAATGTTGATTTAATGGCGATGATGGTATGGGCAAACGGCACCCCAATATTTCGAAGTACTGTCGAGTCGGTAAGATCACGTTGCAGGCGAGAAACGGGGAGCTTGGCTGAGAGATGTTCAAATATTGCGTTGGCAATTCCCAGATTCCCCTCTGAATTCTCAAAATCAATGGGATTGATTTTATGCGGCATTGCCGATGAGCCAACTTCACCCTGTTTGATCTGCTGTTTAAAGTAATTCATGGAGATATAGGTCCAGAAATCGCGGTCGAAATCAAGAAGTATGGTGTTGATCCGCTTCATGTTATCGAATATTGCCCCATAATTGTCATAATGGGCAATCTGAGTAGTGGCCTGGGAACGCTCAAGCTGGAGGGCATCCCTAACGAAATTATTGGCAAAATCAACCCAGTCAACCGACGGGTAGGCAACATGGTGCGCGTTGAAATTACCCGTTGCCCCGCCAAATTTAGCATAGCAGGGAATCCCTTTCAACAGCTCGACCTGCACATTAAGCCGCTCGATAAATACCTTGATCTCTTTCCCCAGACGGGTGGGAGAGGCTGGTTGTCCGTGCGTTTTAGCAAGCATTGCCACATCCTCCCAGGCAAAAGCCATGCCCTCCAATTTGGCAATCAATTCATCAATGAGCGGGATATAGATGTTCTGAATCGCGTCGCGAAGCGAACAAGGTACTGCTGTGTTATTGATGTCCTGTGAGGTGAGTCCGAAATGGATGAATTCCTTAAAATTCTGCAGTCCCAAATCATCAAATTTCTCTTTTATGAAATATTCAACCGCTTTTACATCGTGATTGGTCACCTTCTCGATCTCTTTAATATGCCTGGCATCAGTCAGTTTAAATGAGTCGTAAATATTTCGTAATACCGGTTTCAACTCGGGATTAAAGCTGTTCAATTGCGGCAAAGGGAGCTCCGTCAGTGCAATAAAATACTCAATTTCAACGTATACGCGGTATTTTATCAGTGCGAATTCCGAAAAATATTCACCTAATTCTTCTGCCTTGTCGCGGTATCTGCCGTCGATGGGTGAGATGGCAGTTAAGATCTGTAAATCCATGTGATTATAAGTTATTCTGTTTGGTGCAAAGTTAGTAAATTCTGTGAAAAGTGAATGTTTGAGCAGCTCTGACCAATGTCATGAGTAATTAATCAAAACTTTACTATGTTTGTTTTAGATTAGTTTTATTATGGATAAAATAAGAATTTCAGCCGTTTCCTATCTTAATACCAAGCCTTTCGTATATGGGCTTCAACATTCGGATTTGACCGGGAAAATGGATCTCTCGTTGGATATCCCCTCAATATGTGCCTCCAAGCTCACCACCGATTTGGCTGATATCGGTCTGATTCCCGTAGCCGCAATTGCAGAGGTTCCAAATGCTCAGATTATATCAGATTATGGTATCGCCGCTTCCGGTAAAGTGCGAACCGTTGTTTTACTGAGTAATATTCCGTTAATGGAGATCACTAAGGTCGTACTGGATTATCAGTCGAGAACTTCAGTGAGGCTGGTGCAGATTCTGGCAAAATACTTTTGGAAAATAGATCCGGTTTGGGAAATCGGGCAACCGGGATATATTGAACTTGAACTCAATCCTGCAACCGCAATTATAGTGATAGGCGACCGCGTTTTCGAGGCGGTGAAAAAGTACAATTACTGTTATGACCTGAGTGAGATATGGAAGAATTTTACGGGTTATGACTTTGTTTTTGCCTGTTGGATCGCCAATAAACCTATTGATATTGAATTTATTTCGGAGTTTAACCGGGCGCTGGCTTTTGGTTTGCTGCACCTTCCGGAGGTGATTGCCGAATGTGAAAAGAATTACCCCGATTATCAGCTGAATGAATATTTTTCCAAAAATTTAAGTTTCGTTTTCGACGATTCGAAGCGGAAGGGGCTAGAGCTGTTTTTAAAGTTAAATAATGATTTAGGGGAGACAATTTGATTGGTCACCAACCCAAAATTATATTCCTGGTTCTTTTAACTGAATCGCATTCTGCCGGTTAAATAAAATCAGTGCGACTGCTGTAACGATAATCCCTGCAACAGACATCATGTCAGGTGATTCATTGGGTATGAGTACCCAGCTGAGTATCGCTCCGGACACAGGAATAATAAATTTCCAGATGTTCAGACCTGATACCTTCACGTTGTCGCGTTGTAACAGCAGAAACCAGATTGAAAGGGCTGTGGCGGATAAAAAGCTTAACCAGACTATTGAAAAATAATATGCTGCGGGTGGATTCGAAAAGATGAATCCTTCAATTGGGATGGAGGCCAGGAGTAACAACGTTCCCCCGATAATCAGCGCCGATGAACTTAATATTAACGGTGGAATGTGTTTTGCATCCCGTGCGATAATCACATTGGTAAAGCCTGCATTAATATTGGTGAGAAAAAGGAGCAATATTCCAACTAAGATAAGATTTCCTGTTTCCTTTCCCGATGTGTTGCTAAGACTAACCAGGGCAATTCCGACGATTCCCATAAAGATAATCCCCAGTTTTGGTAATGTCAACCGGTCGTTCGGCATGAGGAAATGTGCCGTAAGCGATATAAACAGTGGTCCTGCACCAATAATAATGGCTCCCAGTGCCCCCGGAATCAGATTTAATCCACTGTATAATAATGCATATTGTACAAAGGTCTGCAGAAAGGCAATAAGCATTATTAGTCGCAGATTGTCCCTGAGGTAATTTAAAACCCTGCGAAAAGATCCCGTTAAAGGTAGGACCATCAAACCCGCCAGCATAAACCGCAGACCTGCAAATTGCAGCGGCGTTGTATATTTCAGCCCTATCTTTATGACGGCAAAGGCTGAGGACCAGAGCAGGCAGGCGATAATGGCCAGAAAAACCGTTCCTTTAAATTTATCCATTCATCAATATTTCAACACCAGTACAACTGCCTGGGGAATTGTTTTATCCCCGAAATTGATTTTTGCTGAATCAGGGAGTTTAATATCATAGTATTAACCGTTAAGTGAATCTGATTTATGCCTGATCTTTTTAATGGTCTCCTTGCGTGAAATAAGCATGGGGATAGCGACACCGACAGCTAAGGCCAGCAGTATAAACATCGTCTTTAAACCGTTACTCGTGGTTTCAGCCAAAGTCTGATAATAAGATTCGCTGGTTACCGTGGTTCCTGCCAATTTAATCAGGCCCAGCATCATCCGATAGGCAAATGCTCCCGGAACCATGGGTATTACTGAAGGAATTGAGAACACCAGCGGTGGCGCGTGCTTATTGTGGGCTGCCGAAACACTCAGAATTCCGACAAGGGTAGCGCCAACAAAACTGGCTATGACGATGCCGATCATCCCTTGCATCAGTATTAGCTTGGTCAATCCGCCTGCTGCACCGATTAACCATATCACCAGCAACGCACGCTGAGGAACATTAAATAGAATGGCAAATCCCAGGGCTGCAAAACCAAACCAGATCCCTTTCTCC
>JAHEYS010000104.1 GCA_023251475.1 Prolixibacteraceae bacterium | reverse complement strand
GGGGGGGATATATCGTTGAGCCATACCGGATAGAATTCTGGCAGGGACGGCCTAACCGGCTTCATGACCGGATTTTGTTCACCGGTAGCGGGAAGGAGTGGGTTATTTCGAGGCTGGCGCCTTAGTCGGCACCCGTATTATTTGAAATCTTTCCCGGCAGGTAATAGGTGGTTTAGATTCGATACCCTCAAAACAGATATTGACAAATAAAACCCCCGTAAGCAAAAGCTCACCAAAAAAGATAAAAGTTAAGTAGTCTACTGAAATCTCACCTTCGGATTCTCAAATTTATCCGCAAGCTCTTCCAGGTAAGTTGAGACGTGCCGGTCAATTTTTGTGTCGTACATGTCATCGATATCCAGCAGAATTCCGGTCTCCTCCACATCGCCAAACTCATCACTGATCACTGTGCCAAAAGTACGCATGGAGGGGGTAAGGCTCATATAGGCATTGATTAAAGGAGGGATATTCTCACCATGTTTACGAACTTCGGCTGAAAGAATTTTATAAGCATCATCATACCCTTTTTCCGAAAATAGTTTGTCTAAATGTGCAGAATCTGAATTAATTGGCATCGGTCTTTTGGGCCGCACCAACCCCTTGTGATCGGGGAAAAAAGTTTCGAAAAAATGGAGAATCAGATTCCGGGCGTGCTGATTATACTGGGTGTACATCGTCACTTTTCCGAAGAAATACCTGATGTCGGGATGATCAATCATGAGTGCACCCAGGCCGTCCCAAAGATTGTCGAGGGCAAAAAGGGCCTTGGCGCCAGCCTTACTCGACTGGTATTCAGGCTGAACAAACGAACGCCCAAGTTCGATGACATAGGGGAGATAATCATCAATAAATTCATCAGAAAAATGAAAAAGATGGGATGTTGCCAGGGGAACTTCCCCGTTTTTGTCACGCGGTAGTCCGGCACAATGTATAAAACGGTAACCGCCTAATATTTCACGGCGACTCGGATCCCAAACAATCAACTGTTTATAAGGGTATTCTTCGGTGATGTCATAATGATCGATATCCACCTCCTCGCCAACACCGCCACCGGCGGCACGAAAAGTCAATTCTCTCAACCGACCGATTTCACGCATGATATTGGGGGAATCGTGGAAGGTTAAAATATAAATCTCGTTTTCGGCTTTGTTGGTTTTTCTTTGAAATTTATCGGTAGTAAGCTCTGCTTCAATAAGCTCCCTGGCTACGGGAGGAATTATTTCCTTCATTTTTCAAACAGTTGAATTGATGCTTCAAAAATAATAATAATTGTCATGGATTATCACCCCCTAAACCTATTTGTTTGATTTATTAACCTGTTTATATACAGTATTTTTAACGGTGTTTGCCCATTCAGCGGACTGTTTTGAGCGGTCGAAGCTGCTCCATGGGATGGGTTTTCCAAAACTGATGGTAAATGTTCTGCCCCGGTTTTTGAACAACTCATCCGGTAAAAGGAACATCTCAAGATTAATACGGATGCCGGCCCATTTGCGGAAATTGGCCAGCCAGTAAAATACCCGCGAGTTTTTTCCGCTGATATGAACCGGAATGACATCCCGGCGGTGTTCAACAGATTTTTGAATAAAATGTTTCTGCCAGGATAAATCAATAATCTTCCCTTTGATCTTACGTGATGCTAATCCTGAAGGAAAAATAAGAATCTGACTTTCTGACTCATATGCCTCATTGATAATACTTGCCGACCGCCGCTGATCTCCAAACTTATTGATCGGGATAAAAAGTTCGGCAAGCGGGGGAATCTTGGTCAGCTCATCCCTTACCAAAAACAGCGATTTTCCCATGTGGTCACTCACCACCTTAATCAGCATCAGACCGTCAAATCCTCCCAGCGGATGGTTGGCAGCAAAAATATACTGACCTGTGGAAGGAAGATTCCCCGCACCTTCATGCACGATCTTCACATCAAAATAATCAAGTACAGCTTCAATAAAGGGGATCCCTTTCAGGTGTCCGAATTTTATGATAATCTCATTTACCTCCTTGATATGCAATAATTTATTCATCAGCCAATAAACAAAACCGGGTATCCTGGCAGCCAGAACAGGATTTTTTTCAGCAACCAGTTCCCGTATGACGATCGGTTTCAGGGGTATTGCACCTTTTTCATTTTCCATATCCTACATCTCATATATCTAATCATCAAAGTAAAATAAAATTGATTCCAAAATGAAATATCGGGCGAAAATTATCATAGACCAGCGGCTGATACCCGGCAACCGCAAATTTAGGTGTTAGGTGATTTATCCCATTTTTAAAAGCCAGGCCGTTTAAAAATTAAAAATTGCCGTGAGGATTACCTTTGCGGGAATTTTTTGTTTACAGTTTGATTATGGGACCAAATTAATTCCGTATCTTGCAGGTTCCATTTATTAACTGATATTTAGCATTGCTAAATTTTTGTATCTGGTTCGGTTATTAACACTAATCCATAGGTTATCAACATTGTTTTCAGTTTTTATTAACAATTTGTTGAGAAAATGTTGGTGTCAAACTTTGTCATGCTTTGTCATGTTGTGTAAAATCACTATTTTTACATACAATTGGAAAGCTATATACAGATGGTTTCATTTTCGAACATATACCCAGTAACTCTGGACGGTAAAGGCCGCGTGGTATTACCCTCTCCCTTCAAAAAGGAGATGGGGGATGCGCTGGAGTTGACGTTTGTGGTCGAAAAAGACATTTATGATAAGTGTCTGAATATATATCCCTATTCAACATGGCTTATTAAGGTGGAACAGTTACGCCGGACGCTTAATTCGGAGAATCCGGTCCATAGTCAGATGCTGTCCCGTTATTATGAAGAGATTGCCAAATTAACGATGGCAGATAACGGTCGATTGAATATACCCGATGAGATGCTGGAATATGCAGGAATAACCAAAGAAGCAGTATTTACCGGCCAGGGATCGCGGATGAGGTTATGGGAACCTTCACGCCACAAGGCATCCAGGCTTAGTGATGAAGATTACGTCCGCCTCTATAAAGAGTTGATGGGCGGTCCGATGAATAATTTTTAATTCTAAAACATCGATTACATGGACGAATATCATGTGCCTGCATTGCTCGAAGAGAGTATTGAGGGGTTAAACATTCAACCTGGAGGCATCTATGTCGATGTTACTTATGGAGGAGGAGGGCATTATGCGCTGATACTTGAACGGTTGAAAGGGGGGAAGCTCATTGCCTTTGATCAGGATATCGATGTAAAGGGGAACCTTGCCAATGATGAACGGCTGATTTTTATCCGGCACAATTTTAAATACATTCGTCATTTTCTTCATTATCACCAGATTGACCAGGTTGATGGAATACTGGCTGACCTTGGGGTGTCATCCCACGATTTTGACGTTCCTGACCGCGGATTCTCATTCCGTTATGAAGGGAATCTGGATATGAGGATGAACCAGTCCTCAGCGCTGGATGCCACAAAAGTGATCAACGAATATAACGAAGAACAACTTTGGACCATCTTCCAGGAATACGGAGAGATTAAAAACTGGAGACATCTGGTTTCACTAATTACAATGGCCAGGGCAAATGAGAAAATCACCTCTACCGGTCAGTTTTTAAAGGTAATCGCTCCCTGCGTTCCCCCTAAAATTGAGAAAAAATACCTTGCAATGGTTTTTCAGGCCTTACGAATCGAGGTAAACAATGAAATGGGAGCGCTGGCCGATTTTCTGGAAAGCACCACCGATTTGCTGAAACCCGGCGGGCGGCTGGTCGTATTATCATACCATTCACTCGAAGACAGGATGGTGAAAAACTTTATGCGCTCAGGCAGAATTGACGGGGTGCAGGAGAACGATTTCTTTGGAAACCGCAATTCCCCCTTTGAACTGATCAACCGGAAGATTATCACCCCCGGGGAGGAGGAGATTGAGAAAAATCCAAGGGCAAGAAGTGCGAAACTGAGAATAGCAGAAAGAAAATAATGGGAGTAAAAAAGCGAAATAAAAAATTTACCTTCAAGGAGGTGGTCACCGGAAAATTCCTTACAAATGAATGGTTTACCGGGAACCGGATCTTTTTGGCCGTAATTTTTTCAATGCTAATCTCCAATATAACTTTAAGGTATAAATCAGAGAAAGTAATACGTAATATGATTGCACTGGAAGATAGCATTATTGATTTGCGCTCTAAATCGATTTCCATCGCTGCTGATGTAATGAAGCTTAGTCGTCAGTCGGTAATTATCGACCGGGTAAAGAAAAGTGGGATTGATTTGGAGACCTCGAAAGAACCGCCTCATAAAATTTATGTAGATAAATAGTAAGATGGAGAAAAGTGAGATAATGAAGCGTTTTAAGATAGTGTATGCCATTATTATGCTTTGTTGTATCTATATTTTCCTTCGCGTTGTCATCATTCAGAATACGACCAAATGGGACAAAGAGGCTGAAAAATTGGAGTTTAAGGAGTTTCCGCTTTCTGCAAGAAGGGGTGATATCTGTGCAGCTGACGGAAGTCCGATGGCTACCTCCATCCCATTTTATGAATTGCGCATGGATATGGGAGCCCCTGGTCTGGCCAAAGATTTTTACGGGAAGGTTGATTCATTGTCAAAATGTCTCTCCCGGTTTTTCCGCGATAAATCCGCAGGAGTGTATAAAGCGGAGCTCAAAAGGGCCTTTAGCCAGCAAAAGCACTATTATCTGATCACCCCCCACAGGGTCTCCTATGCACAATTGCAGGAGATAAAGAAATTCCCGATTCTCCGAAGAGGGAGAAATAAAGGCGGAGTAATGCCTGAACGTTCAGATGAGCGGGTTTATCCGACTGGAAACCTTGCCAGCAGGACACTGGGTAAGCTCACAAAAGAAGGAGGTGATGGTTCAGGAGGGAATGCCGGTGCATTCGGACTTGAACAATCATTTGAGAAGGAGCTCAAAGGGGAGGATGGAGTCGCCGTTAAGCAAAACATGTCGGGCAGGTGGTTTGTCATCAGCAAGGATGACCCCGAAGATGGCAAGAACATCATCACCACACTGGATGTCAGAATGCAGGATCAGGTCACCTATGCCCTTAAGCTTCAGATGGAGAAGACCAGGGCAGCTTACGGCACCGCGATTCTTATGGAGGTAAAAACAGGTGATATTAAGGCAATTGCAAATTTTGGAATCAATAGTAAAGGACAACTGATCGGAGGATATCAGAACTATGCCATAGGTAATGCAGGTTGTTCTGAACCCGGATCCACGTTTAAATTAGCCTCCTTAATGGCTGCCTTCGAGGATGGGAAAATAGATACCTCCACGATGGTAGATACCGGAAACGGTTTGTGGAAATATAAAAAAGTGGAGATTAAGGACAGTGATTACAAAAAAGGTGGGCACGGACATGGTATGATTACGGCCAAACATGCCTTTGAATTATCTTCAAATATTGGGCTTGCCAAATTAATTACCCAGGCTTATGCCGGAGAAGAGGGGGATTTTATAAAACGGGTAAACAAGCTTGGAATGTTTGAAAAGCTGGATCTGGGTATCCAGGGAGAGGCAAAACCCTATTTCAACAAACCTGAGTACAAAACCTGGTCCGGCATCTCGCTTGCGTGGATGTCATTTGGTTACGAATTGAAAGTTACCCCTTTGCAAACCCTTACTTTTTATAATGCGGTGGCAAACGGTGGTTGCATGATGAAACCCCGCCTTGTTAAAGGAGTTACTGAGAATGGGAATGTTAAGGAGAAAATTGGCACCGAAAAATTGAAGTGGTCGATATGTTCGGCAAAAACACTCCGGATGGCACGGGCAATGCTTGAAGGGGTGGTGACCAATGGTACGGGAAAGGCGCTGGAGACAAAAGCTTATAAAATTGCAGGAAAGAGTGGAACAGCGCTTGTCGCAAACAATAAAGAGGGTTACCTCCAGGGAGGACAGAAAATTTACCAATCCTCCTTCGCAGGTTATTTTCCCGCGGATGATCCAAAATACTCCTGTATTGTGGTGATTAACGACCCCAAGGGGGGTGACTTTTATGGAAGTTCCATTGCAGGGCCCGTTTTCAGGCAAATATCCGATTATGTATATTCTTATGAATTAGGACTTAATGAGGATGAAGAGTTGCCATTTAAAAAAATTGAAAACGATATTCCCGGGGCAACCGCCGGGCGAAAGAAAGATATTGCCAATGTATTGGATGAGCTGGATATCCTCAATGGTTTTGCATTTACCAAATCGGAATGGGTTGAGGCCAAACCTGATGAAGACGGGCTGCAACTATCGAACCGCGAGGTTGAAAAAGGGACAGTCCCCAATGTAAAAGGGATGGGGGCCACCGACGCAGTTTACCTGCTTGAAAACAACGGAATGAAAGTGTCAGTCCGCGGCCGGGGAAAGGTTAAATCACAATCGGTTCGGGCAGGAACTAAAATACAACGGGGACAGAATATCGTACTTGTTTTAAGTTAAAATATTGAAAATGAAATTTCTATCTGAATTATTAAGCGGAATAAAAGGTGTTCATGTAACCGGTAACACGGATATCATGATAGAAGGAATTACTTTCGATTCAAGAAATGTTTCCCCCGGATCGCTGTTTGCCGCCCTTCCCGGTTCAACTGTTGACGGCCACATTTTTATTCCCGCCGCGATTGAGAAAGGTGCGGCCGCCATACTTTGCGAACAACTCCCGGAAAATCCTGGCAGGCAAATTACATGGATTACTGCTGAAAGCGCCCCATTCGCCCTGGGCCACATCGCTTCCGGCTTCTATGGAAATCCTTCATCTGCCATGAAAGTGGTCGGAATAACGGGAACAAATGGCAAAACAACTACCGCGACTTTACTCTACAGGTTATTTAAAGAACTCGGCCACAAGGCCGGCTTGTTGTCAACCGTATGCAATTACGTTGATAACAAGCAAATTGCAGCAACACATACCACTCCTGACCCATTGGAGATTCAGAAGTTGATGGCAGAAATGGTGGAAGCCGGCTGCACCTACTGCTTTATGGAAGTCAGTTCCCACGCTGTCGATCAGGAGCGGATCGCAGGAATCGATTTCGATGGCGGGGTGTTTTCAAATCTTACCCATGATCATCTTGACTACCATAAAACATTTGCAGAATACCGCAATGCCAAGAAGAAATTCTTTGACCGTCTTGGACCTGATGCATTTGCAATAACCAATACCGATGATAAGAACGGATTGTTCATGCTACAGAATACGGCGGCCCGAAAACTGACCTATGCCTCAAAAACCTTGGCTGATTTTAAGGTCAAGGTAATCGAGAGCCATTTCGACGGAATGCTCATCAATATAAATGGTACGGAGGTATGGACCCATTTTGTGGGAAACTTCAATGCCGCTAACCTGCTCGCGGTTTATAGCACCGCCATCTCACTCGGAGCAGAAAGCGATGAAGTATTGCGGATCATCAGCTTGCTTAAACCGGTTGACGGGAGGTTTGAAACCTTTAAATCACCTTCCGGAATTTATGCAGTTGTCGATTATGCGCACACCCCCGATGCCATTAAAAACGTCCTTTCTGCAATTAATGAGGTAAGGACAGGAAACGAAACACTTTTTACCGTTGTGGGAGCAGGCGGGGACCGCGACAGGACAAAACGTCCCGAGATGGCCTACGAAGCGGCCATTGCCAGTAACAAGGTGATACTTACTTCAGATAATCCCCGCTCCGAAGATCCGGAGGTGATCATCACCGAAATGGTTAAAGGGATACCTGCCGATAAAGCAGCCAATGTTGTGACGATTACCAACCGGAAAGAGGCAATCAGAACTGCCTGCATGATGGCGCGACCAGGTGATATTATCCTGATCGCCGGAAAGGGGCACGAAGATTATCAGGAGATTAAAGGGGTCAAGCACCATTTCGATGACCGTGAGGTTGTCCGCGAAATTTTTAATGTTACCAATCAAAATTAACCGATATGTTGATTCCACTTTTTAAATATCTTGAATCAATCGATATTCCCGGTGCACAGATGTTCAACTACATCATGTTCCGGTCAGCAATGGCAGTAATACTGGCCTTGTTATTCTCCACGATAGTCGGGAAAAAGGTTATTTATATGCTTCAGCTACAGCAAATCGGAGAAGAAGTTCGTGATCTCGGACTTGAGGGTCAGATGCAGAAAAAAGGGACGCCTACCATGGGGGGAATCATCATTCTTGCTTCCATCCTTGTTCCGACTCTGCTTTTTGCCAAACTGGATAACACCTATATTCTGCTGATGATTATCACCACCATCTGGCTTGGGATGATTGGCTTTGCGGATGATTATATCAAGGTATTCCAAAAAGATAAAGAGGGGCTCGCCGGGAAATTTAAAATAATCGGTCAGGTATCTCTTGGCGTGATTGTGGCAGCAACGCTATACTTCAGTGATGAAGTCTCCATCAGGGAGAAGATTTATGATTCGGCGGGACGGGCCAAAACGGAGATGGGATACAACGCAGAAACCGGCAAAAGAGAGGTCCGTCAGATGACCACACAGTTGAAATCGACCAAAACAACCATCCCGTTTATTAAAAACCATGAATTTGATTATAAATGGTTGCTTTGGTTTTTAGGGGATGCAGCAGACAAATGGGCCTGGCTCCTCTATGCCGTTATTTCAATATTCATTATCACTGCCGTTTCAAATGGGGCCAATCTCACCGACGGGCTCGACGGACTGGCGACCGGAGCCTCGGCCATAAGCGGCGCGACACTGGGGGTGTTCGCCTATCTTGGGGGTAATATCATTTATTCGGGTTACCTGGATATCATGTATATACCTTACAGTGGAGAGCTGACCGTATTTATGTCGGCATTTATCGGCGCATCGATCGGTTTCCTGTGGTATAACTCCTATCCTGCCCAGGTCTTTATGGGGGACACGGGAAGTCTGGCCCTTGGGGGAATTCTGGCAGTGTTTGCCATTATTATCCGCAAGGAGATCCTCATTCCACTGCTTTGCGGAATATTCCTTATTGAAAATTTATCGGTGGTGATCCAGGTGGGCTGGTTTAAATATACCAAACGAAAATATGGCCAGGGAAGGAGGGTCTTCCTGATGGCCCCACTTCATCACCATTTTCAGAAAAAAGGGTTTCCTGAACCCAAAATCGTAACCAGGTTCTGGATTGTGGGGATCATACTTGCGATCCTGACCATTGCAACCCTTAAAATGCGCTAATGATGAAAAGGGAAAAACTGGTCATATTAGGTGGAGGGGAGAGCGGCGTCGGAGCGGCTGTTCTGGGGGCTCAGAAAGGTTATGAGGTATTTCTCTCTGATCTGGGAGCGATCAAAGAGGAATACAAACTGATCCTTCAAAAATACGGGTTGCACTTCGAGGAGCTGCAACATACAGAATCGCTGATTCTCGATGCCACACTGGTAATGAAAAGTCCGGGGATACCCGATAAGGCACCGCTCGTAATCAAACTACGTGAGCGAAATATCCCGGTGATATCGGAAATCGAATTTGCTGGGCGCTTTACAACAGCCAAAACAATATGTATCACCGGCAGTAACGGTAAAACAACCACTACTTTGCTTACGTATGAGTTGCTTAAAAAAGCCGGTTTGAAAGTCGGTTTGGCCGGTAATGTGGGGAAAAGCTTCGCATTACAGGTTGCGGAAGAGAATTTCGACTACTATGTGATCGAATTGTCAAGTTTTCAGTTGGATGGAATGGTCGATTTCAGAGCCGATATTGCAGTGTTGCTCAATATTACACCCGATCATCTTGACCGGTATGATTATAAGATGCAAAACTATACCGATTCCAAAATGAGAATAACTCAAAATCAGCGTGAAGAAGACTGGTTTGTCTACTGTGCAGATGACCCCGTCATTCAGCAGGAGCTGCAAAAACGACAGATACGGGCCCAAAAAGTCCCTTTTACCATCGAGGCACCTTTGCAACAGGGGGGATGGATTGAAAATGAGAAGATGAAATTAAACGTTAACAATAATACTTTCGATATGACAATTTACGAATTAGCACTACAAGGAAAACACAATTTGTATAACTCGATGGCAGCCGGAATCTCCGGAAGCATATTGAATTTGCGAAAAGAGGGGATGCGCGAGTGCTTAAGTGACTTTCAGGGTGTTGAACACCGTCTGGAGCGGTTCCTTCGGGTACACAACATTGAATTTATCAACGACTCAAAAGCAACCAATGTCAATTCAGTTTGGTACGCACTCGAAAGTATGCAAACACCGGTCATCTGGATTGTAGGCGGTGTAGATAAAGGGAACGATTATTCCATACTATTTGATCTGGTAAAGGAAAAAGTAAAAGCAATCATCTGCCTTGGAAAAGACAACCAAAAAATCATCTCAACTTTTGACGGGATGGTGAAGGAGATTGTTGACACAAAAAGTATGGATGAGGCAGTCAGAGCCGCCTATTTCCTGGCTGAAAAGGGAGACACTGTAATTCTGTCTCCGGCATGCGCAAGCTTTGATCTTTTTAAGAACTACGAAGAGCGGGGACGGCAGTTCAAAGATGCGGTAAGAAACCTGTAGGTTCACTTGGATTTTATAGCAGTATGAAAAAACAGACTTTTTCGGCGAGATAATTTTTTTTTAAATGGAGACCTGGGATTATAAAAAATATATTAAAGGAGACAAGATCATCTGGATTGTGCTGATCTGGCTGTCGGCCATTTCGTTGGTAATTGTTTATAGTTCCACCGGCGCCCTCGCCTACCGCAAAAATGGCGGAGATACATCGCACTACTTTTTGCGTCAGTTACTGCTGCAGGGTGTGGGTTATATCATCATTATTGGCATGTTGAAATTTTTTAAGCTTTCATTCTATAACAAAAAGGCCAATTTAATATTCATTGGCTCCATCATTGCCGTTTGTCTCGGACTGGTGTTCGGGCGGGGCGGTGAAAGTACAGGACGAACTTTGTCACTGGGTATTTTAAGCATTCAGCCTGCCGAAATTGCCAAAGTGGCCATCATCATTTGGATAGCCCGTTTACTGGCAAAAACACAGAAAGATCCAAGACTTTTGCGAATCGCCTTTTTCAAAATTATGACCGGTGTGAGCCTTATCTGCCTGCCAATAATGTTGGCCAACTTCTCTTCAGCAGCCCTTTTATTCGGAACAGCAGTAATTATGATGTTTGTGGGCAGGGTAAACGTGAAATATCTTGGCGCCGTGATGCTGGCAGGTATCGGAGTTGTGGTCTTAATCTACTTTACGGCCCCATTTCTTTCCGAAAAGCTTCATATTGGTCGGTTTCAAACCATAAGAAACAGAATTGAGCGGAAAATTCACGGTGATAAAGATTCGGTAAAAGGGTTGACCCAGGATGATTTCGCCATGATTGCCATCAACAGGGGGGGGATTTCCGGAGTTGGTGTGGGTAAAAGTGAAATCAGTAATTTCATGCCAGCCGCTTATAACGATTTTATCTATTCAATTATCATCGAAGAGTACGGATTACCCGGAGGAATTATTGTATTGCTGCTTTACATTATTTTATTTACACGGGGTGGAATTATTATCGGAAAATGCAGGCATACCTTTCCGATGTTCCTCGCAACAGGCGCAGTGACCTTAATTCTCCTTCAGGCGCTTATTAACATGGCCGTATCTTCGGGAGTAATTGTTACCGGACAACCGCTCCCCTGGATCAGTTGGGGGGGCTCTTCCCAAATATTAACTGCGGTTACTTTCGGATTATTGCTGAGTGTAAGTTATGAAACCGATCAGGAATCGCAGCCAGCATCGGAGACTAATCTTAGTTCCAATGAAGCGCTTCAGGGTGAAGACGTTTTAATGACTAAAAACTGAAAATGGCAAATTATAAATTTATAGTGAGTGGCGGTGGTACAGGGGGGCACATTTTCCCTGCATTGTCAATCGCTGACGGACTTCGTGAACGGTTTCCAGGATGCGAAATATTGTTTGTCGGGGCAGAGGGGAAAATGGAAATGGAGAAGGTCCCGGCTGCCGGTTACCGGATCACCGGATTACCTGTTGCCGGATTTCACAGGGGTGAGATCTGGCGCAATCTGTCCTTTATCCCAAAACTGATCAGTTCAATGCTCAAGGCAAAACGGGTGGTAAAGAATTTTAAACCGGATGTCGTTATTGGCGTTGGAGGATATGCCAGTGGCCCGGTTTTAAGGGTTGCCGCCGGCCTGGGAATTCCAACCGTATTGCAGGAACAAAACTCATTTGCCGGAGTCACCAATAAGATTCTTGGGAAAAAAGCAAATAAAATATGTGTCGCCTACGACAATATGGATCGCTTCTTCCCTAAGGAGAAAATTGTTTTTACAGGAAACCCGATCCGGAAGGATCTTGGATTAATCACTCCCCGATCGGCAGAAGCCTGCGAATATTTTAAGATTAGTACCGGTCAACCGGTAATTCTGGTCGTCGGAGGGAGCCTTGGAGCCCGGACACTCAATCAAAGTATGCTGGCTAACCTGGAGCTGATCCGGCGTTCAGATGTTGTATTTATCTGGCAAACAGGAAAATATTATTTCAAGGATATTGAGCCTCAACTCGCGGCAGATCCCGTCAGTAATATCAGGCTGATGGAGTTTATACCGCGTATGGACCTGGCCTACTCCATTTCAGACCTTGTGATTTCGAGAGCCGGCGCAGGAACCATTTCCGAACTTTGTATGGTGGAGGCCGCCTCTATCCTCGTCCCCTCGCCAAATGTTGCGGAAGACCATCAAACCTTTAATGCGATGTCGCTTGTTGGGAAGCAGGCTGCAATAATGGTGAAAGATGGCAGCGCCGTTAAAGAGTTGATTCCCGCTGCGCTTACTTTAGTGGAAAACAAGGGAAAATGTGAGGAACTTTCACAAAATATTAAGCGCCTGGCAACCCCAAAAGCCACCGAACATATTGTTGATGTGATTGCATCATTACTAAAGAATTGAAAATGATAGAAATTGACAAAATAAAAAGGGTTTACCTCCTTGGGATCGGCGGGATTGGCATGAGCGCACTGGCACGCTATTTCCATTTTATTGGTAAAGTGGTTGACGGTTATGATAAAACACCTTCCGCGCTTACCCTTGATCTTGAAAACGAAGGTATTGCCATTCATTACGATGATGACCTGCAAAAGGTTCCTACCCTGGCAGCAAAGGATTCGACTGTTGTAATCTATACTCCTGCGGTTCCGGCTGACTTCGCCGAATTTTGTTATTTCCGGGATAACGGATTTTCAATTTATAAAAGATCAGCAGTACTGGGACTTCTTACTTCGGGGAAACAGTGTATTGCTATCTCAGGAACACATGGAAAGACATCTGTTACCACAATGACCGCCCACCTTCTGAAACAATCACATGTCGATTGTTCTGCCTTTATGGGTGGAATCTCAAAAAATTACGGGACAAATCTTTTGTTGCCTGATAATAAGAGTCCATATATTGTTGTTGAAGCAGATGAATTTGACCGGTCGTTTTTACAACTTCATCCCCGCCTCGCTGTAATTACCTGGATGGATGCCGATCACCTTGATATTTATGGTGATCACGAAAGTGTCATCAAAGCCTTTGCGGAATTTGTTTCGCAGATTGAGGATGGCGGTACCCTGTTATACCGGAAAGGTGCAAATATTCACAGGCACTGGAATCAAAAAATCGGATACTTCTCCTACTCGGTTACAGAAGAGGCAGATTATCAGGCGGTGAACATCCGGATCATTGACGGAGCTTATCATTTCGACCTGAAATCTCCGTTCGGGGAGATAAAAAATCTTACCCTCACCTACCCCGGACTGATGAATGTGGAAAATGCAGTAGCTGCCTGCGGGATGGCCTTACTGAGCGGAGTGACACAGGAAGAGATCCGTACTGCTTTGACCGGGTACAGCGGTGTGGTACGCAGATTCGATGTGCGCTATACGGGGAAAAAGACGATTTACATTGACGATTACGCCCATCATCCACGTGAGCTCGAGGCCACGATCCGGTCCGTACGCGACCTCTATCCCGGCAAACGGATTACAGGGATCTTTCAGCCACACCTTTTCTCCCGCACGAAAGATTTTGCAGGAGATTTTGCGGCAGCCCTTGATCTGCTCGACGACGCACTGGTGATGGAGATTTACCCTGCCCGCGAATCACCCGTTGAAGGGGTGGATTCAGATCTGATTTTAAGCAAGATGAAGTTAAAAAGTCGTTTGCGGTGTCAGAAGTCCCAAATCCCTGATATACTTGGGAACTACCAACACGAGATTCTCCTGACACTTGGAGCAGGCGATATCGACCGGTTGGCAGATCCCATTATTACCTATCTCAGGCAAAATGAAGATGTTTAGGAAAATTATAAATACTATTTTATGGTGTATCGCTATTGTGCTGATATTTATCTCATTGGGGTTTTCAATAAAACAGAGCCGGCAGTTAAAATGCTCGGATGTAAAAGTTGAAATCACCGATTCGATTCAGGAGAGGTTTGTGCGAAGTTCTGATATCAGCCAATGGGTCCGCCGAAATTATCAGGGGATTTTCGGACAGCCTATCAGCTCGGTAAATCTCCGCAGGATTGAAGATGGCTTACGTAAGATACACTCTGTTGAAGATGTTGCAGTATACACCAATGTTTATGATAATGGCGTTAAAAGTTTCGGGGCATTGGTGATCAAAATAAAACAAAGGGAGCCGGTATTCCGTTTTGTGGGATCAGGACAAGCTTTTTATATGGACAAACTGGGAAAAGTAATTGAATGGACACCACGTTATACTCCAAGGGTTTTAATTGTTGGGGGTGCGGTATCACCCGATTTTGCGAGAAAAAAGCTTCTCCCCTTGATTAACTATATCAACCAGGATACCTTTCTGAGCGCTCAGATTGACCAGATTTACGTAAATGGTGTCGGTGAGCTTTCAATGGTTCCCAGGGTTGGTGAACAAATTATTCTTTTCGGTGAACCTGAGGATTATCAGATTAAATTTCGTAATCTTAAGGCATTATATACCGAAGGGTTCAAAAATGGCGGATGGAGCATTTACAAATCCATCAATTTAGAGTTTCGTAATCAGATTGTATGTACAAAAAAATAACAAGCTATGAACCTTACAAGAGAGTTGGTTGCAGCAATTGACATTGGAACCTTAAGAACAAGGGGGGCAATTGGCCGTTTTACCACTGACGGAAAACTCGAAATCGTCGCTTTCTGCGAGGCTTTGACCCAGGGGGTGCGAAATGGTGTTGTTGTGAACATCGACGAGGCGGCTTCATCGGTAAAGACTGTAATCAGTTCACTGGAGAATTCCCTGAATCTAAAGGTGAGAAAGGTCTTTGCCGGGATCTCCGGGCAGAAAATCTGCAACCGGCAGTCGGTGGGTTACCGGATGACCGACAATGGCGAGGTTACCCAGTCGATCATCAATTCCCTGATCGGGGAGGCTCAGCGTTACGGCAGTGGTCCGGGCGAAAAAGTCTATCATCTTACACCGCAAGAGTTTATTGTGGATGGCGAGCGCGGTGTAAACAACCCTGTCGGGATGGCTGGCCATCGTGTCGACGCGGCGTTCACCGTAATTTCTGCATCAGAAATGTATGAACAGAATCTGCGCCGAAGCATCGAAAAAGCGGGGTATGAACTTGCCGGGGCATTTATCAACCCGTATGTCCAGGGTGCTGGTTTTCTTTCAAAGGATGAGAAAGAGGCTGGGGTGATCCTGATTGATTTTGGTGCAGGAACGACAGGGGTCTCCCTCTATTACGAAAATAAACTACGGCTGGCTGCCGAACTTCCTTTTGGAGGTAACGTGATTTCGAACGATATACGCGAAGGGTGCAATATCATCCCGAGGCATGCTGAAATGGTTAAAATACAATGCGGTTATGCTTTTTCAGAATTGGTTCCCGATAATAAGTTTGCCCAGATTCCCGAGGTTGAGGGGTGGCATGCCAAGGAGATTAGTTTTCGAAACCTCTCAGGAATTATCCAGGCCCGGCTCGAGGAGATCATTGAAGGGATCAACTATCAGCTCGAATCAACTAAATTACTCAATAAACTTGGCGCCGGAATTGTGCTTGCAGGGGGAGGCTCAAATATGCGCGGAATTGATAAACTGGTGAGTTACATGACCGGGTTTGATGTTCGTTTCGGCAAACCGGTCGTTCCGATCAATAAAGATCTTTATAGCGAACAGGTGATGAATGCAGCTTCTGCCAACCTGATGGGACTACTGATCAATGGATTGTTCCAGGCAAGAAACCAGAAATATCCTGCGGGGATGATTGTTTCCAATACATCCGGCGAAGAACCAAAAAAACAACAGGTGAAAAGTCAGGGATCAGGATTGAAAAATATGGTATCTGATCTATTTGGAATTGCAAAAAATGGAATCAACGGACTAATGTCTGATGAGGATAGTGAAATAAATTAAAATCAGTCAACCACATGGAAAGTATTTCAGACGATTTATTGACCTTCGGGTTCCAGCACGATTACCAATCAATAATCAAGGTGGTCGGAGTTGGCGGCGGTGGCGGAAACGCTGTAAATCACATGTTTCGCAAAGGTATAGCAGGCGTCGATTTTCTGGTATGCAACACCGATTCACAGGCGCTTGTCAATAGTCCTGTCCCGGTAAAGGTTCAACTGGGTGTTTCACTCACTGAAGGTCGTGGCGCCGGAAATAAACCAAAAAGGGGGGAGCAGGCAGCCATTGAGAATCTTGCGGAAATCAGGGCCGTACTCGAGACCGGGACAAAAATGGTCTTTATTACTGCCGGAATGGGTGGCGGCACTGGAACCGGAGCTGCACCGGTGATTGCCCAACTTGCCCGCGAGATGGATATCCTCACAATCGCGGTAGTCACACTTCCCTCCATTAAAGAGGGGCGGTTGCGGTATGAGCAGGCGATCGACGGGATTAAACGGCTTCAGCGGTTTGTCGACAGTTTACTGGTGATCAGCAATGAAAACCTTCACAAAGTTTATGGCGATCTCCCGGCACGGGAAGCTTTTGCCCAGGCGGATAATATTGTAGCTGCTGCAGTAAAGGGGTGCGCAGAGATCATTACCCTTCACGGGAATATCAATATTGACTTTGCGGATGTAAATACGGTTTTAAGGGAAAGCGGCGTTTTTATTATGGGAACCGGATTTGCAGAAGGGGAAAACAGGGCAAAACGGGCGGCAGAAGAGGCGCTTAAATCTCCGCTTCTCGATAGCAATGACATTAACGGCACCGAAAATATCCTCCTGAATATTACCTCCGGCGAAGAGGAGGTGCGTATGGGTGAAATTGGGGATATCATCGACTATCTCCAGGAGGCAGCCGGTGATAATGCCAATATAATCTGGGGAAATGGTTATGATGCCAAACTGGGCAACAAAATCAGCGTGACCGTAATTGCCACCGGATTCGAGATTAATCCAAACCGCATTCTTCGCCCTGAGCCGGTAAGGGAGACCGTTATTATCCCTGCAACAGAACAGGTAAATCAGACAATTCAGTCACCTCCTGTAGGAGAAAAGAGTACCATCGAACAACCTGCTGAAAGTTATCCCCTATTTGATATCAACACGGATGAGAGTTTTCTTGTCCGGAAAGAGGAAAAAATACGCCAGCCTGAACGACAGGAAAAAATCTCTCAGCTGGAGAAGAAACGTCCCAAACCCACCCCCGAGGATAAGGCTGAACCGATCAGCAACTGGTTTACGAAACAATTTGGTGGTTTATTCAAGGAAGAGGATGATGAAATTGGCAATTGATTGATTGCATCAAAAAAATTAAAGATTTTCAAAATGGCTGAATTGATAGAATTTGATTTGCCCGTGAGCGGCGAAAAAATTATAAAAGTGATTGGTGTTGGCGGTGGCGGCGGAAACGCGGTAAACCATATGTACCGTCAGGGGATTAAAGATGTCGATTTTGCGGTCTGTAACACCGACGCCCAGGCGCTGATGAACAGTCCGGTACCCTTTAAAGTTCAGCTGGGTTCTGCCTTGACTGAAGGACGGGGCGCAGGAAATAAGCCGGATGTTGGCCGAGAATCTGCCATTGAAAACCTGGAAGATATTGAAAAACTGCTGGATGGAAATACAAAGATGGTTTTTATCACTGCCGGAATGGGGGGTGGAACAGGTACTGGAGCTGCCCCGGTTATTGCTCAGACCGCACGTGACCGCAAGATCCTCACAATAGGCATTGTGTCAATCCCCTTCCGGAATGAAGGGAGGTTGCGTATTCAGCAGGCAATCGAAGGAATCCGGGAAATGGAGAATCATGTCGATTCATTGCTTGTTATTAATAATGAACGGATCAGGGAGATCTATGGTGACTTCCCGATATCGAAGGCATTTTCGAAAGCGGATGATGTGCTGGCCATAGCTGCCAAAGGGATCGCTGAGATCATCACCTGCCCCGGGTTCATCAATGTCGACTTTGAGGATGTAAGAACGGTCATGCAGAATTCGGGTGTCGCCATCATGGGTTCATTTGTGGCCAGTGGTGAAAACCGGGCCAGAAAAGCGGTTGAGGGCGCACTTAACTCTCCGCTGCTAAACAATAACGACATCAGCGGCGCAAAAAATATTCTCGTAAATATCACCTCAGGCGAAACCAATGAAGTGACCATGGACGAGATGAACCTGGTGAACGAATATGTGCAGGACCAGGCCGGCAATAATGCCGATCTGATCTATGGGGTTGCCGTCTCCCCCGAGATGGGAGAAGCAATCAGTGTCACAGTTATTGCAACAGGATTCAAATCCAGCTCAATACCAGAAATGAACGGGGGAACTCAACCTCAGCGCGAAAAAATTCCGCTGCTCGACGACAGCAAAGCCTTTCCTGCCGGATTCTTTGGCGGAGAAGAGGTAACTCATGCTCCAAAATACCCGGTTTTTACGGAGCCCCCCGTCGATAAAAAGGATGAGATCATCAAACAATTGTATCCGCCCATCAGAATCGATCCGTTCGGAGACGGGACTTCCGAGGAGGGTAAAAGGGTGATGCAGGTTGACTTCTTTAACGAGTCGGAAGACTATATCGAAGAATTATCCAAAATTCCGGCTTACGAACGGAGAAAGGCCAGGAATCCAAATAATCCATTGGCAGGGGGACGTGAGTTATCGAGATATTCCTTGTCGGGAAATATCGAAGATGGGCCGCGCCTTCGGAAAAATAACTCCTTTATTCATGATAAACCTGATTGACAGAATAGGAAAAGGAATGAATTAAAGAATTAAGAATTAAAGAATTAAAAAGAACAGATATGAATTTATTCGATCAGATCAGCGAAGACATCAGAGTGGCTATGCTGGCAAGGGATAAAGAGCGTCTCGAAGCGCTGCGGAATGTGAAAAAAGTATTGCTGGAAGCAAAAACAGCCAAAAGCGGCGGCGAAGAACTGAGTGATGAAGCAGCCATTAAAGCGATTGCCAAACTGGCAAAGCAGGGACGCGATTCGGCAGATATCTATAAACAGCAGAATCGTTTGGACCTGTACGAACCTGAAATGGCACAGGTAAAAATACTGGAGGAGTACCTGCCAAAACAGATGGATGATGCAGAATTAACCGTTGTGATTAAAGCCATAATAGAAAAAACGGGGGCAGCCTCCATCAAAGAGATGGGTAAAGTGATTGGTTTAGCCTCTAAAGAGCTGGCGGGAAAAGCAGATGGTAAGCTGATTTCCGATAAAGTAAAAAGCCTGCTTTCGTAACAGGTATCCGCACCAGATCTATTGCAAAAAAATTGAATTTTCTCAGTGTAACTCTGTGTCTCCTCTGTGATTCTCTGTGTAATTAATTATTTCACAAAGTCAAAGTGCAGGCAAAGAGTTACACTGCGTTTTTGGACGCAATCATCCTTCAGTTAACTTTATAGTTAGCTGAAAAATTTGACGAAATGGTTACGCTTTGAATCGTTTGGCTACTTCGTCCCAGTTGATCACTTTGAAGAATGCCTCGATGTATTCGGGACGTCTGTTCTGATATTTCAGGTAGTAGGCATGTTCCCATACATCAATCCCTAAAACCGGAAATCCCTGTATTTCCGCCACATCCATCAATGGATTATCCTGATTCGGTGTGGAGCTCACAACAAGTGAATCACCTTTCTGTATCAGCCAGGCCCATCCGCTGCCGAAACGTGTCATCGCAGCTTTGGTAAAAACCTCTTTAAACTGATCAAAGGAACCAAAAGAACCATTCAGTGATTCAAGTAGTTTACCCTGCGGTTCGGATGAGCCTCCAGGGGTCATCACCTCCCAGTAGAGGTTGTGATTGTAAAAACCACCCCCGTTATTCCTGATCACCGGAGCAAGCTTTGATACATTTGTGATAAGCTCTTCAATGCTTTTCCCCTTGAGATCACTGTTTTCAAGCGCGCCGTTCAGATTGTTGGTATAAGCGGCATGATGCTTGGTATGGTGAATTTCCATAGTCTGCGCATCGATATAAGGTTCGAGCGCCTTGTAATCGTATTGAAGTGTAGGTAATGTAAAACTCATAATTTTAAATTTTAATTGTGTATCCTTATTAACGGATAAACAAAAAAAAGGTTTAGAATTAATCTAAATAAGAATAAAAAAACAGAATAATTTCTGCTAGCTGCCAAAGCGGTATCCAACGCCTGACTCAGTTTTGAGTAATGTAGGTTTTGCAGGCTCATCTTCTACCTTTTTTCGTAATTGGGCGATAAAGACCCGGAGGTATTGGGTCTGTTCAATATATCCCATTCCCCATATCTCTTTAAGAATATATTGATGAGTAAGTACCCTGCCTTCATTTCTGGCCAGGAGCGCCAACAAAGAAAATTCGGTGGCGGTCAGTTTGATGATGACATTATTTTTCCGTGCAGTATGGTTGGACAGGTCGATGGATAGTGAGCCAAATTCCAGGTTCGGATTATCTGTTACGCCATGACTTTGCCGGATAGCGACCCTGATCCTGGCCAGCAATTCACCTGTACGGAAAGGTTTGGTAAGGTAATCGTTTGCACCAATGTCGAGGGCTTTAATAATATCGTCTTCCAATTTACGGACCGACAGGATAATAATCGGTTTTTCATACCATTCGCGAAGTTTCCTGAGAATCTCAAGACCATCGGTATCGGGTAGACCCAGATCCAGGATAATTAAAGCGGGTTGTCTGGTTGCTGCCAGTGCCAATCCCTCTTTGCCTGTTGACGCTTCGGAAATCTTATACCCACCTGCTGAAAGTGTAATTTCCAGTAAACGCCTGATTTGGACTTCATCATCAATAATCAATATAGCGTCTGAAACTGTCATGTAATCTCCTCGTTGTTATATTGGTTCATATCTGAAATTTTGACCGGAATCTTAATAGTAAATATAGCACCTCCGTTTTGCCTGTTTTCGGCAATAACAGTTCCGGCATGAGCCTCTACGAATCCTTTAACAATTGATAGCCCCAAACCGGTTCCACCCGTTGTCGACTCTTTACCCCTGTAAAATTTATTAAATACCCTCGGTAGGTCATCAGTGGGGAACCCCTTGCCGCGATCCATCACCTGTATGGTAAGTTTCCCGTTATCATAAAAGAATTTAACCCGGATTGTGGATCCTTTGGGTGCATTCTGTGTAGCATTTAGTACCAGATTGTGCAGGACCTGTTCTATAAGCCCAAAGTCGATATGCACCAGTGGCATCCCTGCAGGAATCACAATTGCCAGGTCAAAAGGGATCAATTCCTGTTTTAGATTATCAGATACCTTATTGGCCAGGTCATGTACATCGCACCAGTCAGGACGCAGCGTAATCCGCCCGGATTCAAGACGAGACATATTTAAGAGATTTTCTATTAGCTGGTTAAGTCTTACTGAGGCCGTGTTAATCTCAAAATACAATTTTTGTTTTGTTTCTTCCGGATAATCCTGAGATAACAGTGTATCAGAAGCTCCGATGATAGTGGCAACAGGAATGCGCAGTTCGTGTGATATGGAGTTAAAAAGGGTTTTGTACAGCTTGTCCGATTCGTTTAAAAGGTAGGCTTTTTTTGCACTGTTCCTTAAAAACTCCCGCTCATATCTACTCGATATTTGGGAAAGAAATGCTTCCCAGAACTGAGTCTCCCCCTGGGTGA
>JAHEYS010000048.1 GCA_023251475.1 Prolixibacteraceae bacterium | reverse complement strand
CATGGAGATCTGCATGACCTTTAATACCACTGCAGCCTCACTTACCAGGCATGGGTACGCCCGTCGTATTGATGCAGTGGAATGTATCGATCTGCTGGATCAGGCATACGGCAATAACCTGGTGCAGTTTGGTGAAAATGTTCGCCAGGAGGTCAATTTTATATGTAACTGTTGCGGATGTTGCTGTGAAGCAATGATTACCGCACGACGCTTTGCCATTTTAAATCCGGTCCATACCACTAACTTTATCCCTGTTATTGATCATGGGAATTGCAATGGTTGCGGTAAATGTGTGAATGCATGTCCAGTCGAGGCGATGACACTGGTCTCTGCCAATGATCACCGCCATCCGAACAGGAAAATGGCATTGCTCAATGAGGAACGGTGCCTGGGTTGCGGTGTTTGTGTTCGTAATTGTATTTCGAAAAGTATCCTTTTAAAATCGCGTGCCAAACGGGTACTCACACCGTTGAACGGCGTGCACAAAGCGGTTGTAATGGCCATCGAACGGGGTAAACTGCAGCACCTGATCTTTGATAACCGGGTGTTGTTCAGTCACAGGGCACTGGCTGCTGTACTGGGTGTGTTGCTGAAATTGCCCCCTGTTAAGCAGATCATGGCCAGTGAGCAGATTAAATCGCGCTTCTTTGAAAAGATAATCGCGAAATTGAATATATAGTGATGTTCTATAAACCACCTTGTATTCCCCCTCTATCCAGGATGGAGTCATACAAACGAACTTTATCTGCCTGAACATATTATTTATCACCACTCAGTCCTATACCATTGGCGCATTAACCAATTTTCAAATTTTCAAATTGCCGAATTATCCCATTATCCCATTATCCCATTAGCACATTATCCCATTAGCACATTATCACATTGCCCCATTTCCGGATTGACACATACATAATAAAAACAATAATCACCTATTTGCATTTCCGAAACCTTTTAATATCTTTAACCTAAATAAATGGGCAATGATTCAGCGATTTATCAACTATATAAAAGATAACCAGCTTTTTAGTAAAACCGATACCATTCTTGTCGGAGTGAGCGGCGGCATCGATTCGGTTGTACTGCTCGACCTTCTGGATAAGGGTGGATTTTCAGTTGCGATTGCCCACTGTAATTTCAGATTGCGTGGTAAGGAATCTGATGCCGATGAGCAATTGGTCTCAGATCTGGCTAAAAAATATGATGTACCCCTCTTTAATACCGCTTTTGATACCAATGATTACGCCCTGGAGAAAAAAATCTCCATCGAGATGGCAGCACGCGATCTGCGTTATCAATGGTTCGAAACGATCAGAATCAAACACCATTTTGACTGGATTGCGGTGGCTCACCATCGTGATGATCAGCTGGAGACCTTCTTCCTGAACCTTGCCAGGGGAACCGGCTTAACAGGTCTTACAGGGATGCGTCCTGTAAACGGGAAAATAGTAAGACCATTGCTCTTTGCCCCACGCGAGGAAATTGAACATTACCGTAAAGAAAATCACCTCGATTTTCGTGAAGATGCTTCCAATCTGAGTCTCGACTATCAGCGTAATAAAATCAGACATACGCTGTTGCCCGTCATGGAGACACTAAATCCATCCTTCAGGGATGGACTTATCCGGACGATGAGTTACCTTGAAGATATGTCCAAAATCTGCGACAGTGCAATCGCCCAGGTGTGGGAGCGTGTATCGATCCGGAAAGGAAACATCTGCCTGATTTCAATAGCCGAGCTGAAATTGCTTGACCCTGTTTCCACTTATCTTTTTGAATTTCTGAAGCCTTTTGGCTTTAACACCATGGTTGTAGGAGATATCGTATCTTCGCTCGAAAGTATTTCAGGAAAACAGTTTATCTCACCAACTCATCGGATCGTACGCGATCGCGAATCGTTAATTCTTACTCCGTTGATGCCTGGTGGTAAGAACCATTTTTACCTTGAAGAGGGGACAAAAGAATTGGTTTATCCTGTCCATCTTAAAATAGGGATTGCCGGGCGGAAGGAGAAATTTAAAATTCCTGATTCGAGATTTGTTGCCTGGATCGATCGTGATAAGGTTCAATTCCCCTTGCTGATCAGAAAATGGCAGCAGGGAGATTACTTTAAGCCATT
>JAHEYS010000103.1 GCA_023251475.1 Prolixibacteraceae bacterium | reverse complement strand
CGCGATCGCGAATCGTTAATTCTTACTCCGCGGATGCCTGGTAGTAAGAACCATTTTTACCTTGAAGAGGGGACAAAAGAATTGGTTTATCCAGTCCATCTTAAAATAGGGATTGCGGGGCGGAAAGATAAATTTAAAATTCCCGATTCGAGGTTTGTTGCCTGGATCGATCGTGATAAGGTTCAATTCCCCTTGCTGATCAGGAAATGGCAGCAGGGAGATTATTTTAAGCCTCTGGGAATGAATGGATTTAAAAAATTAAGTGATTACTTTATTGACTCAAAGCTAAGTCTTCCTGAAAAGGAGAACGTCTGGATCGTCGCAAACGGAGAACAGGTGGTTTGGATTATTGGCCATCGCCTCGATGACCGCTATAAAATCACCCCCGCCACGCAGAATATTCTGATACTGGAGCAAGGGGATATAGGAAGGAATGAAGGAATGAAGGAATGAAGGGCTATTTTAATTTGGGTTTGAACAGGTCGCTCACCAACCATCCAAATAACATGCCATAGGCGCCCATTGTATACCAATGCGAGGTAATGGGGCAACTACCCGTGGTACATCCCACAAATTTCCAGTAAAGTATCCCAACCATTGTTCCGGCGGAAATTAAGATTATTCTGAAGCGGTGTTTTAATAATAATTCCTTCATGACCATCTAATTTAAAGAGCGATTAACCCATCAACCACACTGGCTTTTTCATAGATTGCAATTATTGACTCCGGGTCCGGCATCCACTGTTTGCACGACATTCCAATAAACCGGATATCGCGGGAGGTTTTATAGGTAATGGCCGATGGATCCAAAAAAAGTTCTCTAACCTGGTTTAGCTTTTCCTGGTTATTCTGAACAATAAACTTAAAATAGTAGAGCATTGGCCAATGCTCATTTTTTGAAATCAGTTCACGAAATTTGTCAATATTACCTTGCATACTCATTTGATTTTGGATTGTAATTGATGCTCTTGGGATATTGTTGCTTTGATAACTTTGGAGATGCATGAATGGCGCCGCTACCAGATCATCTCAACAAATCCCTTTTTGCGCCGTCGTTTTCCGTCGCGCCCCTGTGCATCTGCCACATAAAAATAGACTCCGGGTGTGGCAAGTTTACCATTGATTTTGCCATCCCATGCTGCAAGTTCAGAATCCTCGGGGGTATAACCTGTCTTGCTAAAACGGTGAACGATTCGCCCCCATCGGTTGAATACCTGAAAATCAAGTGATTCAAGTGATCTTGTCTTGATTGTCAAAAGATCGTTTACGCCGTCTCCATTTGGGGTAAAAGCCATAGCAACCTTTACCAGCGAGGTATCTATCACAATGTAATCCTTTAAATAAAAGGTGTCGCGGCACGTAAATCCTGCGCTCTGTTTGGCGGATACCAGCTTTACCATATATCTTCCTGTATTTTCGTAGGTAAATACCGGGTTCTCAAGATAAATCCGTTCCATGACAGAGTCAATTTTCCCGCCTGCTGAAGCTTCCTGATCAATTTGTGATTTTTCTTTAAACAGCATCCACTCATATTTGTCGACATCTCCGTTTTCCGATTCATTGATAAATTGCACCTCCAAAGGAGCCTCATGATTGGTAAACTGTGCATCCGATTTCTGATTTGTTTTCCAGGAGAATTTTGCCTTCGTGACAATTGACTGATAAGTAACCTGACTGCTCTGCATGCAACCCGCCCGGTCGGTGGCCTCAAAGCGGTAAACGGTATTTTTTGTTGGTGGTGAAATGATCAGAGGATTTTGGATGGTTGCAATTGGCACATCATCGGCATACCATACATATTTATAGCTGGGATTGATCGTAATTAGTTGATTTGATGATAAATCATAATAGGTATAAACAGCTCCGGTTACACCGCCATTGAGCTTTACAGACTGGCAGTTTGAATCTGAAAGGAGTGATGAGGATGTGATCCAGCCATTCATAATCCAGGCCCTGAAAATAAAGTCGGTTCCATTTTCCCTGAAACTGACCCGGTAACATCCGTTTGCAAGTCCGTTCAGCAGGGAGGTGACTCCCGTTTCATTGGAAAAGAAACCAAAGGATCCGGCAACGGAATTATACTTTTCCCAGGTAAAAGTGACAGACTGCCCTGATGAGGTTGCTTTCAGGGAGCCACTTTGATGACCATTACTCCCGCAGAAATAATAGATCATGTCTTTAGAAGCGAAAACCGGATAAGCGGTCTGCTCCGAAAAAACGGCGGAGGTGGAGACAAGTGACTGTCCGGCAACGATTTCCGCAAAAAACATAAAGAATAGTAAACCAATGATTCTCAATCCTGCATTTCGCGCTGATTCCATTTAATGTTTCTATCTGTTTTGATCTGCAATATTACAAAATTATTCATTATGCGGGGATTTGATTAAATTTGCAAAATTCATCCGAATAAAAATATAACGTTTTGTCAAATTATCTTGAAAATCTGAACAGCGCTCAACATGAGGCTGTAATCAATACTGAAGGAGCTTCGCTGGTAATCGCAGGAGCCGGCTCCGGAAAGACCAGGGTACTCACTTATCGCATTGCACACCTGTTAAATAACGGAGTTGCCCCCCATTCTATTTTGGCGCTTACTTTTACCAATAAAGCGGCTCGCGAAATGAAGGCGAGAATTGAAAATGAAGTTGGTAACAATATCTCACGCCATCTTTGGATGGGAACATTTCATTCTGTTTTCTCCCGTATCCTTCGTGTTGAGTCGGCGACCATCGGTTATCCATCGACTTTTACCATATACGACACTCAGGATTCAAAGAGTTTGCTAAAATCGATTATCAAAAGCATGAATCTGGAAGATAATACCTACAAACCAGGTGTTATTCTTAACCGGATTTCAACTGCCAAAAATAACCTGGTCACTGCCGTGGCCTACCATCAGAATGCACAGCAGCGGGAGGCGGATCAGGCTGCGCGTATACCTAAAACGGCTGAAATCTACCTGGAATATACAAAGCGGTGCAAAAATGCGGGAGCGATGGATTTTGATGACTTATTGCTGATTACCAATATTCTGTTTAAAAATAATCCCGATATTCTTGCCAGGTACCAGCACATGTTCAGGTATATTCTTGTGGATGAGTACCAGGATACCAATTTTTCGCAATACCTGATTGTTAAAAGATTGGCTGAACTACATCACAATATTTGTGTGGTAGGTGATGATGCCCAAAGCATTTACTCCTTCAGGGGCGCCAGGATCGAGAATATCCTCAACTTTAAAAACGATTATCCCGACTTCAAAACATATAAACTGGAACAAAATTACCGATCAACCCAGGTTATCGTTGATGCTGCCAATAGTTTGATCGCCAAAAACAAACATCAGTTACAGAAAACGGTGTTCAGTGAGAATGCGATTGGTGACAGGATCAAGGTACTGACCGCGATGAATGAACACGAGGAGGGGTACCTTGTGGCGAACGAAATCTTTGATCACCGGATGAAAGATCGGGAAAACTACTCCGATTTTGCCATACTTTACCGTACCAATGCCCAATCGCGTGTATTTGAGGAGATTCTTCGGAAACGGAATATCCCGTATAAGATCTATGGGGGATTGTCTTTCTACCAGCGAAAGGAGATTAAGGATATTTTATCCTATTTCAGGTTGATCATCAATCCGCTGGACGATGAATCGTTTAAACGGATTATTAACTACCCGGCAAGGGGAATCGGATCAACCACGCTCAACCGGCTTGAAGAAGCTGCAGCCGCAGCTGGTTGCAGTATTTTTGAGATAGCCAATTATCCGGAGCGGATGTTACTGGCCGGATTAAACAGCGGGGTGATCAAAAAAATAGGTTCATTTACCGGGCTAATCAGCAAGTTTTCAGATCAGTTTCTCACTACTGATGCCTACGAAATGGCTAATAAAATTGCTTCGGAGTCTGGAATCCTTACAGAACTGTACCAGGACAAGTCACCCGAAAATCTGAGCTGTTACGAGAATACGCAGGAGTTACTCAATGCGATCCAGGACTTTTCAATCTCCGCCAAAGAGGAGGGACGACCCAATGGTTTGCAGGTATTTATGGAGGATGTAGCACTGCTTACCGATCAGGATACCGACAAAGAAGGTGATGCGGACAAGGTGACATTGATGACCGTACACTCTTCAAAAGGACTTGAGTTTAAAAATGTTTTCATTGTAGGGCTGGAGGAGAACCTTTTCCCTTCAGGTTTCTCCGGCACGCTTACCTTGTCGGAGCTGGAAGAAGAGCGGAGACTCTTTTATGTGGCGCTTACCCGTTCGGAGAATCAGGCGTGGTTGTCGTTTGCACAGCAGCGGTTTCGTTGGGGGAAACCCGAATTCTGCAATCCGAGCCGGTTTATTGGAGAGATTGATCATCAGTTTCTTGATATAAAAAACAGTCGCTCGATTCCGCAGTTCCGAAACCAGGAGCTAAGGGAGGACAAAAACAACAGCCATTTGCAACGAGTGGAGACAAAATATCAGCCGCCACGTAAACCGGAGAACCTTGTACAGCGGATGCAGATTTCAAAGAGTGTATTGCCCTCAGGGACGGAACCGTTTATAGGGGACAATCCTGAAAAAATTTCCGTTGGAATGATGGTAGAGCATGAGCGGTTCGGACGTGGAAAAGTGCTCAATGTGGAAGGCAAGATGCCCGATCTTAAAGCAAAAGTGTTTTTCCCAAATGCCGGTGAAAAAAATCTGCTACTCAAATTTGCAAAACTGAAGATTTCGGATGAAACAACTTCGGGCTAAAAATTAAATATAATATCTTTTGATCGTTTTAAATTTTTATTCCATCTTTTTATGGCTAATGGATATTGAATTGGGGAAAGATTAGGAGTAAAGTTCAAAGAGATTTGAAATTGCGATTAAAAACGATTAGTTTTGTAGATGCAAAATACCGCAACGATCACAATGGGTGGTCATAAAAATAATTTAATAGCAAAAGATGTTAGAACGCGACTATAATACCCAGCGCAAAAAGATGAAACTTCCCGAATATGGGAGAAGTATTCATAAGATGGTTGATCATATCATGCAGATCGAGAACAGGGAAGAGCGTATCCTGGCCGTAAAGGCGGTAATTGATGTAATGGGAATGATGTATCCTTACCTGCGTGATATCAATGAGTTCAAGCACAAGCTCTGGGATCATATTGCGATCATGTCGGATTTTAAACTCGATATTGATTATCCCTACGATCCGCCAAAACCCGAAACTTTTATTGAAAAGCCTAAACTTATCCCCTATGATCAGACCGATATCAGGTTCCGTCATTACGGGAAGATTATGGAGCACTATATAGCGGCTACGGCTCAGCTGGATGATGAGAATCCTGCAAAAGCGGTAAATACGGAGCTTCTGGCAAACCAAATGAAAAAAACGTACCTGGTCTGGAATAAAGATGCAGTTGAAGATTCAAAAATCATAAACGATATGGTGATCCTTTCTCATGGGAAACTTCGTCCGGATCCGGAAATGCATTTGCAGGAGATTACCGAAATTTTCAAGGCGCAACCTAAAAAAGGTAAAATCACTACAATTTCAAACCAGGGACAGGGACGTAAGCACAAATAGCCCTTTATATTACACACCCCTAAAAACAGAATGGCCAGGTTTATTATTGAAGGCGGAAGTCCCCTTTGCGGGGAATTAACACCGCAAGGTGCAAAGAATGAGGCGCTACAGGTGATTTGTGCAACCCTGCTCACTTCGCACCGCGTAACGATCTCAAATATTCCAGAGATCAGTGATGTATTGAAACTGATCGAAATTCTCCGGTATTTAGGGGCATCTGTTGAACGGATTGGTAAAGGGGTTTTTGCCTTCCAGGCAGATCGTATCAATACCGACCATCTTAAATCTCCGGAATTTTTTTCTCAGGCAGGAAGTCTGCGTGGTTCCCTGATGATTGTGGGTCCGTTGCTCACCCGTTTTGGTATTGGAATTATTCCGCAGCCGGGCGGTGACAAAATCGGAAGGAGAAGGCTTGATACCCATTTCCGGGGTTTCGAAGCACTGGGTGCAAAATTTACTTTTGATGCCGTTGAATCATCTTATCGCGTTGAAGCAAAGCAACTGAAAGGTTGTTATATGTTACTTGACGAAGCCTCTGTTACCGGAACTGCCAATCTTGTGATGGCCGCAACCCTGGCAAGCGGCACCACCACCATCTATAATGCTGCGTGCGAACCCTACCTGCAACAATTATGCAGGATGTTGAATTCAATGGGGGCCAATATCAGTGGTGTAGGTTCCAATCTTTTAACCATCACTGGTGTAACTTCACTGACAGGATGTAACCACATCCTGCTGCCTGATATGATTGAAGTAGGAAGTTTTATTGGTCTGGCTGCAATGACCGCCTCCGATATTACCATCAAAAATGTGGGATTCGATCAGCTGGGAATAATCCCCGAATCGTTCCGTCGTTTTGGCATAAATATGGAGCTTAATGGTGACGATTTGCACATCCCTGCGCAGGAACATTATGAAATAGAATCGTTTATAGATGGCTCGATCCTTACTGTTGCAGATGCGCCATGGCCAGGATTGACCCCCGATTTGCTGAGTATATTCCTTGTTATTGCCACACAGGCCAGGGGAAGTGTATTAATTCACCAGAAAATGTTTGAAAGCCGCCTCTTTTTTGTGGATCGTCTGATCGACATGGGGGCAAAAATTATCCTGTGTGATCCGCACCGGGCAACCGTGATTGGCCTTGATAAATCGCATCATCTTAGGGGGATCAGGATGAGTTCGCCCGATATCAGGGCGGGGGTGGCGTTATTAATTGCAGCCCTTTCTGCAACCGGTAAATCGACCATTGATTATATTGAACAGATCGACCGTGGTTACGAAAATATCGATTTAAGACTCAATGCGATTGGGGCAAAAATAACCAGGGAGTAATCCTGATTTTTTAAAATCAATAAAGTATAGATTATGAGGTATTCAGCTATTATTTTGAGCGTATTTTTTGTGATACTCCATGTGGCAGATGCCAAATGTCAGTCAGGGGTTAAAACGGGGATTCAAATTGGGAATAAGGCGCCCGAAATTAACGGGAATTCCGTGAGTGGTCAACCATTAAAGTTATCCGCATTGTCGGGTAAAATTGTGTTGATTGATTTCTGGGCGTCGTGGTGTCGCCCATGCCGAAATGAAAATCCCTTTGTTGTATCGGCTTATGAAAAGTATAAGGGGGCCTCATTTAAAGGGGGAAAAGGATTTACTGTTTTTAGTGTTTCACTCGACAGAGATCCTGATGCCTGGAAAAAAGCCATTCAGACTGATCATCTGAACTGGGGGAACCACATCTGTGCCCCATCTCCCAATGTTGAATATGTTCAGATTTATGGAATTCGTTCCATTCCCTCAAACTTCCTGATTGACGGTAACGGATTAATTCTGGCAAGTAATCTGCGGGGTGAGGCGCTTGAACAAAAGCTCGCATCGTTGATAAAATAGCAAGTGAACCATTAACCCTGGAATTTGTTGATATCCCGGACCAAACTGACAGTATTTTATTGTCTGATGTGCCAATTTGTCCTCAAAATCGTAATTGGCAAAATATTTGATCTGTTGAATTCGGGATTTTTTACCGGATTTAAAGGGGTAGACTCCTAAAATAAATGGTTATACTTTTTAGGGAACCCTGATATGGAAGTTTTTTGGAATTTTTTTAAAGATAATACAGCGCGCATGAAATAGCCATGATAAGAATATCACCAACCGATATGAATATTTTATCATGGCTATTCCATCTGGCCGCTAAAAAACAAATTTTATACAGATGAAAAAGAGGGATCATAAGGAAAACATCAAAGAAAATAAAGATAAAACCGTGGATTTAAACGTTGATAATCAAGGTTCCAAACTCAATGGAGCCCCTGGTACTCCAGGGAACGGCGGGGAGCAGTTGCAGGAGGAGGTATTGGTGATTCCTGATGAAATTTCGTTGCTGGAGGGGAGAATTGCCGATCTTGAGGCTGCCAGTAATGAGATGAATAATAAATATCTCCGTTTGTCAGCCGAATTTGACAATTACCGTAAACGGACCCTCCGGGAGCGGATCGAACTGACAAAAACAGCAGGTGAGTCAGTAATGCTGAATATTTTACCTGTGATCGATGATTTTGAACGTGCCATGCATTCCATTGAGCAGGGGATGGATTTTGAAGCAACAAAAGAGGGGATCTTATTGATATATAATAAATTCAAGGAATTCAACAAGCAAAACGGAATTTCAGAGATTCAGGCTTTGGGAGAGCTCTTTGATACAGATCTGCATGAAGCGCTGACAAAAATTCCGGCTCCCTCCGAAGAGATGAAGGGGAGGATTGTCGATGTTATTCAAAAAGGATATTATCTGAACGAGAAAGTTATACGATTTGCCAAAGTTGTGGTGGGCGAATAACATTAAACAGGTTAACAACCTCACAATTAATTGAAAATGGCTAAAAGAGATTACTACGAAGTTTTGGGAGTAGGCAAGGATGCTAGCGCAGAGCAGATAAAAAAGGCGTTCCGGAAAAAAGCAATCCAGTACCATCCTGATAAGAATCCGGGCGATAAGGCATCGGAGGAGAAATTTAAGGAAGCTGCCGAGGCCTACGAAGTACTCAGTAGTGCCGATAAAAAACAGCGTTACGATCAGTTCGGACATGCAGGTTTAGGCAATCAGGGCGGTTTCAGCGGCGGAGGCCGGTCAATGGACGATATCTTCTCCATGTTCGGCGATATCTTCGGCGGTGGAGGATTTGGCGGATTTGGGGGTTTCAGCTCTGGCGGAAGGTCACAACGTGTCAATCGGGGTTCAAATCTTCGTGTTAAAGTTAGTCTCGACCTGACGGAAATTGCACATGGAGCTGAGAAAAAGCTCAAGGTAAAAAAATATGTCACCTGTACGACCTGCCATGGAAGTGGCGCCAAAGGGAGTGGCGGATTTACCACCTGTACCAGCTGCCGCGGATCAGGGCAGGTTACCCGTGTAAGTAATACTTTCCTGGGACAAATGCAAACGACCTCCACCTGTCCGACATGTGGCGGCGACGGCAAGATTATCTCCCATAAATGTGACACCTGTTATGGCGAGGGGATTATTCAGGGTGAGGAGGTGATCACCGTAAAGATCCCACCAGGCGTGGCAGAAGGGATGCAGCTTTCGCTGGAAGGCAAGGGTAACGGCGCCCGTCGTGGAGGAATACCGGGCGATCTGCTGATCCTGATTGCTGAGGAGGAACATCCTGAACTGACACGTGATGAGAACGATCTGATCTATAACCTCTACCTTTCATTCCCCGATATCGCGTTAGGTGTTACCACCGAAATCCCCACTATTGACGGAAAGGTGAAAGTAAAGATTGAATCGGGAACACAACCAGAGAAGATCCTTCGCCTTCGCGGAAAAGGGCTACCCGATGTCAACGGTTACGGGAAAGGTGATTTGCTGGTGAAAATTCATGCCTGGGTCCCGCAGAAACTTACCGCAGAGGAACGAAAGACACTCGAAAGGTTGCAGACTTCACCCAATTTTGTTTCGCCGGAGAGCAATCAGGACAAAGGTTTTTTTGATAAGGTAAAAGATATGTTTGAATAATAATTTCAAACCACATTACGGTTTGAAATTATTATCTCATTTTCACTGAAATAAATTACTGCACCGGTACGGGTTGAGGGATAATCTCCTGGGCACCGCCGTCTGCAAGGAGAAACAGGTTGTACCTGAGGGCGTCATTCTGGAAGAGCAGTTTGGCACATTGGCAGACCAGTGACATTTTTGTCCAAACGAAGTTAAGGGCTGTAATGCGCTTTTCTGCATTAAATGTCCGCTCCTTCTTCGCCTTTTGCTGGGCAATTTCCTGGTTAATGATCTCCTCTGCCAGTGTGGCCAGCGATTCAATCTCCGACTCTTTCATCCCCACCTCCATCAAGGACCGTTTATATTCGGGGACCGAAGCAACAGCATATGCGTTCCTTAACAGCAGCGGTAGTTTCAGCTGGTTAACGCGGGCCACTTCATACTGGGGCTGTCCCATTGAATTAACCATCGCTGCGTTGCCTGGAAATGCCAGCTGCGTGTAAAGGATCAGGGTTTGAAAAAGATTTCTCCCTTTCTCCATAAGTTTCATAAGGGCTTCCGTCTCAGTTGACTGGTTCGAAACAGAGACGTAATCGGGAGGTATATTCCGGGCAATGGTTGTGGCTGTGCCCCATTCCGTTGCGAAGGGATCGGCAAACTGGGGAAAACGTTCCACAAACAGTGGCTTGCTCTCAAGGAAAGAGGCCAGTTTTTGGTCTGATTGCTGTATAACCTCTTCGTCAGCTTTACTGAAAATTCGTGATACTTCATCAGGATGTTGCATCTTCTTAAAAATTAAGTTGGTAAAAAGTACTGAAAGCTATTGAGTTATGTTGCTTGTTTAGTAAATATACGAAGAAATGAGCGTATTTTTTCAAAATCCTTGCATTAAATAAAAGAATATTTATACGGTTAAGATCATCCTTACCTTACTACTGGAATAAGTTACTGGGGTCTTGAAGAAATTTTATACTGATCCGGAGATTTGCTCCGCTACTTTGAAGATCTTCATTGGAGGTTTGAAGGTTATGCTCGCCGTGCCGAAGTACCTTTACACGCTATAGATTCACTATTCAGCCGCATAGAAGCTCCGTTCCGCCATACAGAAGCAAAACTTCGCTGCATAGAAGATATTTGACACCTCACAGAAGCAATTTTCCGCCACCGAAAATTGCTTCTAAGGGAAATTAAGTTATTGTCAATTAATAATGTACAATATCTCTTTCCCACTATCTGAGGTTATTCAGATACCTGCAAACCGAATGCAATGAATCAAATACGGCCGAATGTTCCAGGTATTTCAGGACCCATCGGGAATCTGCTGGCTCGATGCTTATCATTGATTCATTCCTGTGCAAATGTGTCTCATCAACCACTTCAAATCCGATCCTTTCAAGTGCTTTAACAGTCCAGTCCCGCTTTATCCCGGCGCCGGTTACTACCGCTTTTCTTCTCGTCTGTTTCCTGATCCGGAAATCACCCTTCTCCTGATCAAAAAAGAGGTGATTATTGTGAAACAGATTATCAAAGTTGCCATTTAGGATTAAATCTTCGGGGGCGCCCTGTTCCACAGAATCGTGAAGCATCAGCCATACCCGGTCGGACTCGGCAATGGCAGTGGTAAGATCATGCGTTGAGAAGAGAATTGTTTTCCCTTTTTCTCCGGCGAGTTGGTGCAGAATATGGACAATCCCGTATTTATTCGACAGATCGAGGAAAGCTGTTGGCTCATCAAGTACGATCACCGCTGTATCCTGCGCCAGTGATCTGGCAATCATCACTTTTTGCCGCTCGCCATCCGAGATGTGATTTACCATCCTGTTTTCATATCCCTGTAATCCAACCGCTTTAATTGCCTCTTCGATGATGTGGCGATCTTCGTCAAGCAGTTTTCCGAACCAGTTGGTATGAGGATAGCGCCCTAATGAGACCAGGTCAAACACCGAAAGGTTGGGAACGCGGATAATCTCTGTTGAGACGAAACTCATCATTAATGCCAGATCCTTTTCAGGATAGCGGTTCACCTGTTTTTCACCAATCAGAACATCTCCGCTCACGGGAGGCTGAAATCCTGCAATTGTCTTCAGAAGGGTGCTTTTGCCGACCCCGTTTTCACCGATAACCGCCACAAGTTCACCTTGCAGGGCATGGAGTGATATCCCCGACTTGACCACCTTTGAGGTATTACCCTTTTGTTGGTAACCAATGGAGGCATTATTTAAGGTGATGATTTTATTTTCTGTATTTGTCATATCCGGCTACTGTTTTTATTTCGGATAATGATCCAGATAACAATCGGAATCCCCAGTAGGGCGGTCACAGAATTGACGGGGAGAATTCTTTCTGATCCCGGTAGTTGTGAGATGATATCGCTCACCAGCATCATCAATGCGCCTGTCAGTATCGTGCCTGGCACGAGCAGGCTGTGTTTTGCCGTTTGCAGAACCATTCTTGCAATATGGGGTACGGCGATCCCGATAAATCCGATAGGTCCGCAAAATGCCGTAACGCTGCCGGCCAGAATGGCGGTAGAGAGGAAGACCATCATCCGGGCGAACCGGATATTCATCCCCATACTCCGGGCATAATTTTCGCCCAATAAAAAGGCATCGAGGAATTTTGAGGAGACAAAAGCGATTCCGATACCGATAAGTACTGAAGGGATTAAAACCGACAACTGGCTATTGGTGACACTTCCCAGACTCCCCATGGTCCAGATGACAAACGATTTCAGGGTCGATTCGTTGCTGAAATACTGAAGAATATTGACCACAGAAGAGATGGCGCTTGAAATCAGTATTCCCAGGATCAGGATGGTCATAATATCTTTTATCCGGACTGAGATCAGTACAATCAGCAGCAGGATCAATCCTGATCCAAGCCATGCTGCTGCTACAATGCCCCAAGAACTTGCGGCCGAAACGATACTTCCCCCCAGCAGTCCACCTGTTCCGAGGACAAGCAGTGCCACACCCAGACTGGCGCCGGAACTTACACCTAAAATGTAGGGTCCGGCAAGGGGATTGCGAAAGACAGTCTGCATTTGTAATCCTGCAACCGACAAGGCTGCGCCGGCTAAAATGGCAGTCACCGCTTTGGGCATGCGAAACTGATTAATAATCAACACAACCTGATGGTCGGCATTCCCGGAACGGAAGATCGCTTTGAGAATTTCAGGAATTGAGATATAATACGATCCGACAAATAAATCGATGAGGAAAAAGAGCGGGACCAGGAGCGTTAAAATCAATAACACTTTAAACCCTCGCCCGGCGATTTTATCTGTAATGACTTCTGCCACTATTATTGAATTCTTTTATAGAAATTATATATTTTATCGCTATCGCATTCAGGATGAAAAATCTTCACCAGATCGGCCAGAATCAAATCGGGCCTCACTACTCCGCGTTCCCAGTAGTCGTTTCCTCCCCCGGGGCTCATCTTGAAATTGTTGTTAAATATAGCCTTTTTTTTCACCGGAGAGAAGGATGAAAAGCGGCTGTCGGTTCCGATCAGTTCACCAAGGGTATTCACTGTGCCGCAATTGATCCAGAAATCGGCCTTTGCAGAGCGGATCACCACCTCTTCGAGCGAGACTACAAAAGCTTCACGTGAGGTGTTTTCATGCCATAAAAATTCGGCACCGGCATCATGGATCAGTGTTGCCACATTTGATTTACCCCCTGCCATCCACCAGGCGTCTTTATAGGGTAACCCAGTTAAAACGACAGGATGATGCTGCACCGAAACCGCTTTTTGTCTGATCTGGTTATAGTTTTTTTCAATAAACGAAAAATAATCAGCAGCTTCCTGCTCTTTGTTAAAAAATGCCCCGGTAAATTTTATCCATTCAGCTTTGGCAAGTGGACTATCTTCGAGGTATTCCCCGTTTAGGATGACATTCAAACCAAGATCGCGCAATTTATTGATAAATCCGGTTACCTCGCCACCTACCCCGTAGGCCATAATCAGATCAGGTTTTAAACTTAAAATCAGTTCATAATTGATCCCCTGGTCATATCCCACATCTACCACTTTCTTCAAAGCGACCCCTTTTTGAACATCCGGGTCTGAGACAAATCCTGAACCTGAGAGTGCGATAAGGGAACCTGTTTCATGCAGTGCTCCTAAAAATCCGATATGTGATGTTGAAAGACAAATCACCCTGCTAACGGGTGTCTTAATTACTTGTTTCCCTTTTACTTCGTCAGGAATTTCCTTATCCTGGTCAACAAGATAATAATCAAAACTCATTCCGCCTGATTGCTGCCAGGGATCGGTAACGGTCACTTGCCGGTAATCTTTATAATCGGTGATCATAAATCCTTTGGCGTAGGTTACCTCCTGTTTCCGTCCTGCAACTGCTGGCCCGGCTGACTTTTTTCTGGCGGGATTACAACCTGATGCAATACAGACCAGAAACGGGATTATAAGAAAGATAGACCTGGACATTTTAAAATTTTGCCCAAAGTTAATTAACAGGATTAATTATCTGGGATTATTTGTCACGATTTTGATCACCTGTCTTGAATGTACTGTTTCAACGGAGAGAAAATATACTCCCGTAGCATACTGGGCCATTGAGACCGTTTTTGGGGTAATGGTCAGGAGTCGTTGTTCCTCAAATAATTTTCGGCCCAGCAGGTCATAACCGGTGATCACGCAAAACTCTTCATTCCCGTTATTGCGTAGAAGCACATAATTGGTAACCCCCGTCCCTGGATATAACACTTCAAATTTTGCTTCTCCTGTTCCATCCGACCCATTGTCGATCGCAGCGGTATTCTGGCACCCATTGGCATTTATCATCAGGGAGGTGGAGATACCCAGCTCGGGGATAAAATAAAACGGTTTCCAACTGCCGCCGATTTTGGCAAAGCCACAATTTTTATTTGAATTTACCCTGCCAGAAGTATGATAAACAGCGAAGGTGTCAGTCGGATTGGAATAATCAATTTCGAAACCAATAAAATAGTGATTTTTAATTACAACAGGATTAGTAAGTTCGATGAAATTCATCTTTTTTTCACTCATTAAACTTAAAGGTACATCCATTGAAACCAGTTCATTGTCTGGAAGACCGGTATTGATATCCTCATCATATACTTTCAGCCTGATTTTACTGTTCTGATTGCTGACACTCGAATAGACCCGGCCGGCGCCAATTGAAACCGACGAGAGCAGTGTCTGTTGGGTTTTTGTAAATCGCTCAGCGTAACAGGTTACTTTTAACTGGTTGTGGCCTGATTTGTAACCTCCTGCAGGTTTGGAAAACCTTTGCAATTTAAAAATCTCACCCGTAGTTGCATTTGTGTACAGTTTACAGGAATCGCTGCTGTAAGGATTCAGTCCTGCAAGTTCAGTGGCGCCGGTGCTGTTCGGATCAAGCCAGTACTTTAACTGATAACCTGTTGCTTTATTGGTATCCCACTGTTTATTTAACATGGCAAACAGATCATTCGTCTGATCGGTACAGGTGGAGGTACCCCCTGTTAAACTACCGATCAAAAGTTTATTCTGATTAAATAATGCGCCACCTGAAGAACCTGCTTCGGTCGTTCCAATATCCCATTTGCCAATAATCCAGAAACTATTACTTTTAAAATCATTGTTATAGCTACCTATTTTGGGAGGGTCATAATCTCTGGCTATTTTTTTGACATCGCCATTGGGATGATGTATGGATACCGTTGAGGTGGGAATTGCAGATGATCGGTTCCAGCCTGCAAAATAGGGTCTGTACTCGGCAGGAGGGGTTGTTTCGAGCTCCAGCAATGCAAAATCGAGCGAATCGGATCGCGCCTTGAGGAATGCACCCGACAAGGACTGATCTACATATCCGTCAAGGCTGCTTGCGCCATTACCACATGCTGGACTTTCGTAGTTAAAACAAAAAACGGTCATTTGTGCATCGGTAGCACTCTCGATGCAGTGTCCGGCAGTTAAAATATAGGGAGTTTTATCCTGGTTTGTATTATTGACAAGTGTTCCGGTGCATAGTTCCCGTCCGGCAACAATCAAACATACAACCGCTTGTTTTTCTTTAAGATAATTGGCTGCTTCAGGGCAATAAACATCCATATTGCAGAGCCCGGATTCACCACGTGGCCGGCTTCCGAAAATATTCTTATAATCATGGTTTACCGTTATGATGTGCAGTTCTCCTGCAACGGTGGCACTTACAGGTTCATTGTATTCAACTACCATTTCATCACCAGCAATCGGGTAGGTTGAAAAATATCCTGATGATTGTTCACTATTGGAGGTAAAAGCGCCTAAAATTTTTGAGTGGTCGGGTGTATATATAAATAATGAAGCCCCCTGAGGAATGATCATCTTATCGAAAATCAGGTTAATCGACCAGGCGCTTTTGGAACGAAGCGCGAGCCTCCAGATCTTCATTTCACCCCTGACCTCCCAAACACCTGTAAAATCAGGGGAAATATCTACATTAAAACTTTTGGCAAAGCAGAATGTTTTAAGATTTTTCGGATCAGATTTCTCATTAATCAGCAATTCGTTATTGTCGACCGGTTCCATTTCGATAAGCGGTATGATCAGATCGGCTTTTTTCAAGTGACCAAAAGAGGCAGGAGTGCCTCCAAAAGACAATTGGGCTGAGCAGTGCAATCCACTGACTGAAAAAAGTGCTAATATTATAAGATACCGAAAAATCATTGAGTTTCCAAATTTCCTGTAAATATAGTTGATCCAATTAATTAATTGCTCTGTTTAACAAAAAAATCATAAAAATGGCTATCTTGACTGAAAATTTGAAAAGACAAAGATGAAGGTGCTTATAATTTATTGCAAAACATTTTCATACCATCCGGCTTTGAAATCATTGCCTGATGTTGAAGAGGTTAGTCTGGGAAAAACTTTTACTGATTGCATTGTAGCGTTTATACAGGTGGAAGCGGAGGATGAAATTCAGGAGGTTTCCGGCAGGGAGAAGAAGCTGGTGAATCACCTGAAATGGGCTGCACGCAAAAACAACACATCTTATGTTGTATTGCACTCTTTTGCCCATCTGTCCGAATCGAGGGCCAATGTGCAATACACCAGATTGTTGTTTGATCTGGCTGAAAAGCGATTGGCGAATGGCGGTTATGAAACTGATCAAACCCCCTTTGGCTATTTTCTTGATCTGAATATTGATGCCCCGGGCTTTTCACTGGCACGGATTTGGGCGTCACTTTAACTTTATTTTACAGATAATCCGGAAGTTACATCCGAGAAGTAATGTTTTGCAAAATCCATATAGCAGGTCCAGTCGTATAAAGTAATATCGTGTTTTCCAGGCCGGATATGATAGGCGATGTCTCCGGTAACGGGGGTGCTTAATGCAGGCATCACTTTCGTGGGTAATCCCTTTAATCCCAAAAGCTGGTAAACAGGAGTTGCATAAACACACGACAGAAATTCTCCCTTTGGATCGGCCCACAAATCTTCGGATGCGCTGGCGACATAAACAGGCCGGGGAGCGATTAAGGCGAGCAGTTCATGCTGATCGACAGGCATTAACTCCTCTTTTTCCGAATATTTTTTGTAATTATCACAAAACCAGTGTGGGAAAGCAGTATTTGTTCTGCCGACAGTTTCGCCGAATATCCTTTTTGACAGGGCAGCTCCTCCACATCCTGAATTATTGGAGATGACCATTGCAAATCTTTTATCGGCAGCTCCGGCCCAGAGTGATGTTTTACCCAGCCTCGAGTGTCCGATGACGATCACCTTTTTTGCATTAATCTCCTGATCAGTTTCAAAATAATCCATGATACGTGATAATCCCCACGCCCAGGTTGCAATGGAGCCCCATGATGCACTGTCTCTTTTGGCATCGAAGAGTTGGTGAACTCCGTTTTTAAATCCGTCATTAAAATCGGGATCTACATCGCCATAGTAGACCGTTGCCACGCCAAATCCACGCGAAACGATCTCTTTCATCGGCCACCTTGAAACTGCTTTACCTCTTCCGGCTTCATTTGCATGGTTATCCGAAATTCCGGATTCTGTATTGTTGCTCACCCATGAATCAGGAATCAGGACATCCGGTTCTGTGGTTGCGGTATGATTACCGCCAAAATTATAACCCAGAAAAAGGGGGGAATCCTTAGAATTTTGAGGAAGATAGATTAAAATTGTTACAACAGTTTTCTTATCTCCCTTTATAAACTGAAGCTGAACCTCTTTCCGTTTGGCAATCCCTTCGAGAGCATCTGTTTTTCGCGAGACAACAGTTGCCTTGATTGTTCCCTTCCAGGGGGGAACAACTCCAAAGACCTCTTTCTCAAAAAGCTGATAAATCTCGGATCTTCTTTTTCCCCAATCTTTTTTAGTGACTACTGCAGTTCCATTATTAAAAATAAGCGGATCGGGCAGGGTGTAGGCCGGAACCTTTGACTCATCATAATTGGCTACAAATTGTTGTGCATCCGAAAACCAGGGAAGCATAATAAAGATCAGAAAGTTGACAACTCGTTTCATCGCTGGATGTTTGATTTAATGTCAAAAATAGGATATCCATGGGGATTTGACAATAGATTTCGTTTATATTGTTTCACCTGTTTTATCATAAACGAAAGCTTCAACTTCCCCCCGGGCGACCATTAAGGCATTCATGGCTAAAGACCTTAGTTCATCCTGACCAGGGTAGACCGAGACGGCAGCAATAAATTCGACCCGTTCGCGAATCTGAGCCATCAGTTTTCTGTCGTAGGCGATACCCCCGGTGATCAGGATTCCGTCGATATGCCCTTTTAGTACGGTAGCCATTTCGCCGATCGATTTGGAGACCTGGTAGGCCATGGCTTCGAGGTAAAATGCGGATTTTTCATCTCCATTATTTGCGTTTATCTCAACTTCCCTGGCATCATTTGTTCCAAGGTAGGCCACAAGACCGCCATGACCTGATACCATTGAACGGATCTCTTCCTGTGTATATTTTCCGCTAAAACAGGCATCTATCAGCGCACCTACCGGGAGAGAACCGCTCCTTTCGGGCGAAAAAGGTCCTTCGCCATCCAGCCCATTGTTGACGTCGATCACCCTTCCGTGATGGTGTGCTCCGATTGTAATACCCCCACCAAGATGCACTACAATCAGATCAAGCTCTTCATAGTGTTTCCCGATTTTTGCCGCATGTTGACGGGCAACCGCTTTCTGATTTAAGGCATGAAATATCGACATCCTTTTAAATAACGGGTGACCTGATACCCTGGCAACGTCGTCCATCTCATCTGTGACTACCGGATCGGCAATTAAGGCGATCGTTCCCGGGTGCAATTGTGCGATATTGTAGGCGATCAGCGATCCAAGATTTGAGGCATGTTCTCCCATCACCCCTCTGAGGCAATGGTCGACCATCAATTCGTTGATATAATATACGCCGGATTTAAGGGGATAGGTCAATCCGCCCCTTCCAATTACAATATTTATGGAGTCAAGGTGGATCCGGTCGTGGACTAATTCGGCTAATATCACCTCTTTTCTGAATTCAAACTGTTCACTTATAGTTTTATAGGGTTCCAGCTCTGCCATTGAATGGTGCAACGTCTTCAAAAGGGAGCATACTGTATTATCGTAAACAGCAATCTTGGTAGATGTTGATCCGGGATTGATCACCAATATTCGGGAGGATTTCATAGCGATTTTTATTTTAATTTATAACCTATTTCTCTTTATCATTTGCAGGCACCCAGTCAGTTGGATAATTCCTTATTTTATTAAATGCGCTTATGATGTTAATAATCAGTCATGTGCTAATAGGGCAGCTAAAGCAATTGAGTGAAGTTTTACCTGGGTGGTATCACCGCGTGAGGCAAGAACGACGGGAACTCTGGCGCCAACCATGATTGCTGCAGACTCCGATTCAGCCAATTTTGTATTTACCTTGTAAAAGACATTTCCCGATTCAAGATTGGGAAATAGCAGGCAATCGGCATCTCCGGCGACGGGAGATTTTATCCCTTTAATCGCCACTGCTTCCGGATCAATGGCAACATCCAATGCGAGAGGTCCATCAATAATGCATCCCTTGATTTGCCCCCTGTCGCCCATTTTGGCCAATAAGGCAGCGTCAGTAGTTGAAAGAATCGAAGGAATCACCTGCTCACTCGGGGCAATTACCGCAATTTTGGGCAATTCGATTTTTAACCGATGAGCGACTCCAACCAGGTAATTGATAATCTGAACTTTTTGATTCAGATCAGGGAGTGGAATCACGGCTACATCAGCAACAATCAATAATTTATGGTAGTTTTTATTCTCAACTATGGTCACATGGCTTACCACTTTACCGGGTTCCGTGATTCCTTTCTCCTTGTTGAGAATTGCACGCATAAACTTGTCAGTGGAGATTAGTCCTTTCATCAATATATCACCCTCTCCCAGGTTGATCATCTCCACGGCAAGACGGGCGGCAAGGTCATCAGATGGCTGATGAATAATCGTAAACCGGCGAAGGTCGATACCCGTTTCACGACTTGCCGACAACATCAGCGACTCATCGCCAATAAGCACACCCCGGACAAGTTTTTTCTCAACCGCAAGATTAACAGCAGATATTGAATGTTCATCGTTGGCGCAAACCACTACAATTGTTTTAACAGGTTTTCCACGAAGTAATTTAAAAAGTTCAGCAAGTTTTTCAACAGCCATAGTCGTAAATATTGGTAGATTTAACAATACAAAAATAGCTTTAAACAGAAAAGTTAACTATGACAAAAAACAGCTATAAATCAAACTGTTCAATAGTATAAAGAGGAGATTCAAAATTGGGTAAACGGGCCGGTTAGCGGTAAAAAAAAAGAGTATCAAAGGTTAAACTCCCTTGATACTCCTTAAAAAGATTCAGTTCTGTTGTGAAGACTTATTGCCTCTGCTGCATCCTTTTGGCACGTTCTTCTGCCTGTTTTTTGCGGAAAGCATCAAGTTTGACACCTTGTTCAGCTGTTAAGACTGCTTTTAATTTCTTGTCAGTTTCAGCCATCATTTTGGCGCCTTCTTCGCGCATTTTGTCACGGTCCATGTTGCCGCCTTCACGCATTTTGGCAAATGCCTCTGACTGCTTTTTCTGAGCTTCAGTAACAATAGGGGTAACCTTTGCAACCTGATCTTTTGTCAGGGTTAATTCGGTTGTAAGCGCATCGAGTTCCCTTTGTAGTCTGGCTGCGGGATCACGTTGACCCTGGCCTTGTTGTGCAAATACTGTACCCATAGCTAAAACAGCCGCAAAAACAACTAAAAGTAATTTTTTCATAATCATAAATATTAAAATTTAAAGTTTAGACTTCATTAACTGTCGTTGGTTTAAAAGGGGCAAATAATATTAGCAAGAAATCTAAATAAAAAGGAGATTTAATGGCTGCTATTCGAAAACCACGCTAAAGCTTCAACATAACCTTACCTTTGGGGCAGGGATCAGTATTGTTTTACCGTCACTGGATCAGACGGATACCTTCCGGGCCGATTGTTATCAACCGCCGTTTATATAAGGCTCCCACTGCCTGTTTAAACGATTTTTTACTGATACCAAATACCCGGTAAACCAGCTCTGCATCACTTTTATCTGAGACGGCAATAAATCCCCCCTCTTTTTTTAACTCGTCAAGAATCATTTGGGTGAGGGGATCAACTTTCTCATAACCAAGGGGATGAAGCGCGAGGTCTATCTTATTATCCGACCTTATTTTCCTGATATAGCCTTTGATTTTCAAGCCTTTTGCGAGTTGTTCAAAAACTTCGTTTTCGTAGAGAATCCCCCAGTGGTGGTTATTGATAATTGCCTTGTAACCAAGGTCTGTCTCGCTCTCGATTATCAGGTCAACTTCCTGTCCTATTGTATAATCTGGCGGTATTTTATCCAGAAATTTATTTAATTTGGCAGATGCCACAATTCTCCTGGTCTCCTCATCGACATAAATGTAGACGAGATAGGAGCGACCCTCAGTCATGGTGACCTTTTGTTCACGGAAAGGGACCAATAAATCTTTCATGATCCCCCAATCGAGAAAGGTGCCGATTTTATTTACCGATAACACCCTGAGCATCGCAAATTCACCAACCTGGGCATACGGTTTTTCGGTTGTTGCAATTGGCCGGTCTTCCGAATCAAGGTAAAGAAACACATCGACATAATCACCAACCTGACAATTTTTAGGAACATACCTCACAGGCATCAGAATTTCACCTTCCGACTCGCCATCGAGGTAAACTCCGAAATCGACCTCTTTAATTACCCTGAGGGTATTGTATCTACCAATATTAACCACTTATATATATTATTAAAAATAATCGGGGGCCGTTTTCTTTGCTGTTGCTGCGGCTGTATCAAAATATTTGTCCAGGTGGGTAAGCAGCATCTCAATAAAACAGGCATGATAGGCGCTGTACAGTGATGCGGTCATACCGACATCCTTGGTACCGAGAATTCCAAATTTTAATTCCCCTTCGCCCACTTCAGGACGGAGCCATGCCCTGTTAATCCATTTGTCGGGAGTATGAGAAAA
>JAHEYS010000047.1 GCA_023251475.1 Prolixibacteraceae bacterium | reverse complement strand
TCCTGATTTTCTGCCAGCCAAAACGCGCGTTTTGATCAATTTTGGATGAAATTCCATGCGTGCAGGAAAGGTGATTTCGCCGTTTTAGAAATAATATGGACCATTTTATCGTTGATATGTGATCATTTGTTTATTTTGTGGCGGCTTATCAAATCGCTTTACCAGTGAACACTTATTTGCAATATTCAACATAAAATTTTTAAAATGAAAAAACTACAGATGATCCGTTTTGCGTTTATTTCAAACCTGGTTTTTCTTATTTCGGTTGGTTTATATGCCCAGCCGATTGAGAAAATGGTTAAGGTGGCTGTCACGCCTGACCATGCTGACTGGGTCTATAAAAAAGGTGAAACTGCAAAATTTAAAGTAGCAGTAACCAAAAACAGTGAGTTGTTGCCAAATGTAAGAATTAAATATGAAGTGGGTCCCGAGATGATGCCACCTGTTCTGAAGGATTCTGCAACGCTCAGGGACGGAAATTTGCTGATTACCGGTGGTACACTTAAAGAAGCTGGTTTTTTGCGATGTAAAGTTATTGCTGAATTGGAAGGTGTTAAATACGAAGGTCTTGCCACTGCTGCTTTTAACCCTGAATTAATTAAGCCAACCGTTGAATATCCTTCCGATTTTCTTCAGTACTGGGAAAAGGCCAAACGGGATCTTGCCACTATTCCGATGGATATTAAACTTACCCTGCTACCGGATAAGTGTACAGAACTGACTAATGTTTACCAGGCAAATATCCAGAACTACAAAATCGGGTCAAGACTTTACGGTATTGTCTCCATTCCGAAAAAACCTGGTAAATACCCTGCCTTACTTAGGGTCCCCGGTGCGGGGGTTCGTGGTTATTCTGGTGATGTCGCCATGGCTGATTTTGGTATTATTACCCTTGAGATTGGTATTCATGGTATCCCGGTGACGTTGGATGCCGGCGTTTACAACGATTTAGGAAAAACCGCTCTGGATGGTTACCCTTTATTTAACCTTGACGATCGCGACAAGTATTATTATAAACGCGTTTATCTGGGATGTGTCAGGGCGATTGACTTTATTTTCTCGTTACCAGAATTCGACGGGTCTACCCTGGCCGTTACTGGTGGCAGCCAGGGTGGGGCATTATCCATTGTTACTGCCGGACTCGACGGCAGGGTCAAATACCTGGGCGCCTATTATCCAGCACTTTGTGACCTTACAGGTTATCTTTCGAACAGGGCAGGAGGGTGGCCTCATCTATTTAGGGATCATGTGGTTGTGAAAGAGAAAATCGAAACGACGAAATACTATGACGTGGTTAACTTTGCTAAAAATGTTAAAATTCCCGGATTTTACTCCTGGGGTTTTAATGATGTCACCTGTCCGCCAACCTCAACCTATTCGGCATACAATTCCATAACAGCGCCCAAGGAACTGTTGATTATGCAGGAAACCGGGCATTGGACCTATCCCGAGCAGCAAGAGAAAATGAAACAGTGGCTTTTGGGAAAACTGACTGGTAAACATTAGGAATTGAATATCGGCAAGACAATGCCTTGCCGATATTCAACATGGAAAACCCCTGATTTACAGTTTATTGCAAATCAGGGGTTTCATATTTTCCGATCTTATTGTCGCTATTCCACCCTTTTGGAGGCGCGTTTACGGTCATTCTCGTTGAGCATTATCTTCCTAAGTCTGATTGACTTTGGGGTTACCTCAACATATTCGTCTTTCTGAATGTACTCCAGTGCTTCTTCGAGGCTGAACTTGATAGGTGGCGCAAGTCTGACCTTATCATCAGAACCTGATGCCCGCATATTGGTCAGCTTCTTCGATTTGGTGAGGTTCATTGCAAGGTCACCTTCGCGGCTGCTCTCCCCAACTACCTGACCTTCATAAATCTCTTCCTGGGGATCGATAAAATATTTACCCCTGTCCTGAAGTTTATTCAACGCATATGCAAAGGCGGTACCTGTTTCAAGGGCGACAAGCGAACCGTTCAAACGTGTTTCGATCGGTCCCTTAAACTTGTCATATTTTATAAACCGGTGTGCCATTACAGCTTCTCCCTGTGTGGATGTCATCATCGTGGTGCGTAATCCAATGATTCCGCGTGACGGGATATGAAATTCGAGGTTAATACGG
>JAHEYS010000354.1 GCA_023251475.1 Prolixibacteraceae bacterium | reverse complement strand
GGGAAAAGGGGCTGATTTTTGTTATGAAGGTCTCCGTGATTCAAAAAACTTTTCAAATATTCAGGGAAGTCTGATGTATAACCTGATCTTCGCACCGGCAGGTAGCGAAGGAGGTTCATTTTACATCCTGCAACCATCGGATAAGAGTGAAATTTTAACCGACTTCCTGGATTCAGGAGAGAAACCGGTAATTCCGGGAATGGTCCGTTTTGAGAACAGGCTCGGAGGTCGGGTAGCGATCACGGCATTCGACCTTAACGGTAACCGTTCGTCAACGGTATTCAATTACAAGAAAAAGGAATTGCTCCGCCAGACCATTGAATGGCTTGGTAACCAGCAATTACCTGTTTTTGTAAAAGATCTTCCAAATGTGTTCTGCATTTTTAATCGTTCCGATTCAGGCAATCATGGGGTTGCTACTATTATCAGTTTATGTGCCGACCCTTTCAGTTCATTTTCACTCGATGTTTCAGATGAATGGCTTCCTGCAAGGGTTGAACTTTTAGACGGGAAGGGGAAATGGGGGAAGTTAGAGGTGGAAACGACTGGTCGAACTAAAAAAATCGATACGATGCTTACCCTGATGACGCCTGTTATTCTGAAGTTTACAAATCAGGTTTGATAATATTTAGAATTTGGTAATAAGAATCATTGTTGTTAGGATAATATTAAAATAGACATCATAATACATTTAAATTTTAACCAGACAATAGTCATTTTGGATCATTAAGAATGCTGTAAATTATTGAAATACTACATTATCACTTATATGAATTTCATTCAAATTGTATGTAATGAATAAAAATAAAGGAGTTACAACTCTTATCTTTTTGGTTTTTATCATCCTGTCTTCATTCTCCACCATAGCACAGCAAAAATCATCAGATGCTCAACGCCTGGCCTGGTGGCACGAGGCAAAATTTGGCATGTTTATCCACTGGGGCGTATACTCCTTGTATGGAGGTGTTTACAACGGACATCCACAGGCGCGCGGGGATGCTGCGTGGATTTTGAACCGGTGCAAAATACCGGTCGCGGAGTACCGTGAAAATGCCATGCAGTTTAATCCGGTGAATTACAATCCTGAAGCGTGGGCAAAAATGGCCAAAGATGCCGGGATGAAGTACCTGATTATTACAGCCAAACATCACGATGGTTTTGCCCTGTTCAAAAGTAAAGCCAGCAACTGGAATGTAGTGGATGCCACGGTTTACGGTAAGGACCTGCTCAAACCTCTGGCAGCTGCCTGTAAAAAACAGGGTATCAAACTTGGGTTTTACTATTCCCAGGCGGTTGACTGGACCAATCCGGGAGGTTCCGCCGCACGACGACTGATGAAGGAAGGGTGGCCAAATCCCGATTCAGCGAAAATTGATAATTATACAGAAAAACACGACGGTCATTGGGATCCCATACAGCTAACCTCCACTTTCGACGAATATATCGATCATATTGCCATTCCCCAGGTAAAGGAGTTGCTCACCAATTATGGTGAAGTATCGGTCCTTTGGTGGGACTATGCCACCCAGATGAAAAGCGCGGAAGGGGCTGAAAAATTGAAAAATCTGCTGGTTTTACAACCCAATATTATCACCAATGACCGGTTGCATCCCGAATTTCCCGGAGATACCAGAACGCCGGAACAGGCTGTTCCTGAAAGGGACGCTGTGGATGGTCAAAACTGGGAGACCTGCATGACCATGAGCAATTCATGGGGTTTTAAAAAAAATGACAACGGCTGGAAATCTTCTTCCACCTTAATTCGTAATCTGGTTAAGATTGCGGCAAGGGGTGGAAATTACCTCTTAAATATCGGGCCAAAACCTGATGGAACTTTTCCCGAAGAGAGCGTTCAGCGACTAAAAGAGATTGGCTTTTGGATGAAGGTAAACGGCGAAGCGATTTACGGCTCTAAAGCTAGTCCGTTAAATAGCTTATCCTGGGGCGAATGCACCATGAAAGAGTTGAAAAACAATACGATGCTCTACCTGTCAGTTTTTGATTGGCCTAAAGAAGGAATACTTACTGTTCCGGGACTTAAAAACAAGGTGCTTTCGGTTAAACTACTGGCTAATGGAACAACGCTTGAAAGTTCAGTAACATCTGATGGTTTAAGCATACATATTCCTGAATCACCACCCGATCAGAATGTGAGCGTGATCAGGCTTTCAGTGCAAGGGAAAGTGGGAAAAGCAAATGGTTTAAATCCTAAGAAAAAGATGCAAACCGGTGCATTGGATTAGAACGAAAAGGGGATCTTTATCTTTTTGGCGAAATTTGGTGTTTTAGTGATTTGGTGGCATTTTTTTTGAATCTCTAAGAAAGCTGTATATTATGAAAATGCGACATTTTTTTGTCTTATAACTTATTTGTAAATGATATGACTCAATATACACAAAAGGTGCCACGCACCGAAATATTTACTCGATCTGTTTTGATGGTCGTTTTATTAAAAAATAAATTTTTCCATCCCCGGCTATTTTTGACCATCCTTGTTTTATTCCTGATGCTTTCAGGAGTAAAGGCGCAGCAAAAGTCATCAGCAGGTGAACGACTTGGATGGTGGCATGAAGCAAAGTTTGGAATGTTTATAAACTGGGGCGTCCACTCCTTATATGGCGGCGTTTATAAAGGGCATGAGCAGGCACGCGGAGGTGCAGAGTGGATCATGAACCGCTGTAAAATTCCGGTTGCCGAATATCGCGATATGGCCCGACAATTTAACCCGGTGAATTACGATCCGGAAGCCTGGGTGAAAATGGCAAAGGATGCAGGCATGAAATACCTGGTTATTTCAATGAAACATCATGATGGTTTTGCTTTATTCAACAGCAGGGCCAGCGACTGGAACGTGGTCAAAGCAACTCCGTATGGGAAAGATTTGCTCAAACCACTGGCCGAAGCCTGCAAAAAACAGGGAATTAAATTAGGCATTTATTATTCACAGGCGGTCGACTGGACTAATCCCGGTGGAGCTGCCGCCAGAAGATTGATGAAGGAGGGGTGGCCCAATCCCGACTCCGCAAAAATTGATCAGTACACCAAATTACATGACGGACATTGGGACCCGGTGCAGGAAACAGCAACATTCGATGAATACGTCGATCGGGTTGCGGTTCCGCAGGTTCGTGAAATCCTGACCAATTATGGTGAAATCGCTATCCTTTGGTGGGACTACGGCACCCAGATGAAAAGTGCCGAAGGAGCGGCTAAAATCAATAAACTGCTTGCTTTGCAACCCAATATTATTACCAACGACCGTCTTCACCCCGATTTTCCCGGAGATACCAAAACTCCGGAGCAGGCAATTCCCGATCGGAATACGGTGGAGGGGCAGAACTGGGAAACCTGTATGACCATGAACAGTTCCTGGGGTTACCGGAAATCGGATAACAACTGGAAATCAACAGAGACCTTGATTCGTAATCTGGTAAAGATTGTCTCACGAGGCGGAAATTATCTTTTAAATGTAGGACCAAAACCTGATGGAACATTTCCTCAGGAGAGTGTTCAGCGGTTGAAAGAGATTGGTCAATGGATGGATATCAATGGTGAAGCAATTTACGGGACACAGGCCAGTCCGCTCGAATCGTTATCCTGGGGGGAATGTACAAAAAAAGAGATGAAAGAGAGTACAATTCTGTATCTTTCGGTGCTCGATTGGCCCAAAGATGGGATTCTTACAGTTCCGGGATTGCAGAACAAGGTCATTTCTGCTAAATTATTGGTTACGGGAGCTAAACTGAATACATCGAAAGCAGCAAATGGTTTGAAAATCAGTGTTCCTGTCACGGCGCCCGATCCGATTGTCACAGTAATCCGGCTGGAAGTTAAAGGCAGCGTGGGAACAGGAAAGGCAATAGTTCCAAAAAAGAAGATGCAAACCGGGGCTATTGACTAAACTCATATAAGGTTTCATCACAAATTTTAAATTTTAATACATTTATGACACCAAGAGAAAGAGTATTAAAAGCATTCAAACGGATGCCGGGATTACCCGACCGGGTTCCAGTTCAGTTTGATCTTTGTCGTCAGTTGGCCGATCATTTTGGCAAAAAACTAGGCGTAGCGGTGAATTATACCGAGAATTTGTACGAAGATGTCACTTATCGGATCAGCGCCAATGAATTGCGTGTGGCTATGGGAAGCGATGTGGTGGTTACCGGCGTCTCGGTTTCTGACAATTATAAAATTGTAAAGGACGGAAATGGCCATTGGCTTAATGAGTATGGGATGAAGATGCGCCAGGGGGATATCTATGTTGAGGTGGTCGACTATCCGCTGGCCCATGCGGAGACAAAGGCGGATATTGATGCCTTCCGATTTCCCGATCCTGATGCTCCGGGACGTTACCGGGATGCTGAAGCCCTGGTCAAAAAGTACCATGATAACTATTTAATATTTGGCGACATCGAGGTGACCATCTTTTCCCTGGCGCATCAGCTGGTCGGTATGGAAAAACTGCTCATCGACATGATGATGGAGAGCGAATATGTGATTCCATTATTTGAAGCCTGCGCCGAATTTCAGACTCAGATCGGGCTGCGCCTCATTGAGCGCGGTGTCGATGCGATTTGGTTTGGGGACGACTTTGGCACCCAGGTCAGCCTGATCATTCCACCTGAAACATTCAGGGATCAATTAAAACCTCACTATAAAAGGATGGTTGACCGGTTTAAGGCAGCCAAACCTGATATCATTCCGATTCTTCACTGCGATGGCGCCGTAGCGGAATTGCTTGATGATATCCGTGAGATCGGTTTCGAAGTATTTAATCCGGTCCAGCCTGGAGTCCCTGGGCATCTGCCTAAGGATATGAAAGATAATTTCGGCGATAAATTCGCTTTCTGGGGCGCAATCGATCAGCAGGATTTACTGCCCAAGGGCACTGATGAAGAGCTTGAAAATGATATTATTGAGAAAATCTCCATTCTTGGTAAGGATGGCGGTTACATGATTGCACCTGCACATATTATCCAGAATGATGTAACACCTGAACGTGTTCAGAAATTTATTAATCTCTGTCTGAAACACGGATCGATTTACTAATTAAAATGAATTGTAAAACACTCATATTTTCGCTGTTCCTCTCAATTTTACCGGGTATTTCCACTGTTTTTGGCTGTACAAATCTGATTATTTCCAAAGGGGCAAGCACAGATCACTCTGTCATGATCACCTACGCAGCCGATTCTCACACCCGGTATGGCGCCATCGCTTTTTTCCCGGCTGCCGATCATAAATCCGGTGATTTGTGCGAAGTTTATCATTATGAAAGTGGTAAACTCCTGGGAGCCATTCCTGAAGCGACCCATACATTTTCAGTTATTCAGTTTATGAATGAATACCAGGTGGCCATTGGTGAGACCACCTACGGCGGGCTCGATTCATTAAGCAGTCAGCCGGGAGCCATACTTGATTACGGATCGCTGATGCGGATCGGGCTTCAACGTTCGAAAACGGCCCGTGAGATGATTAAAGTAATGACAGAACTGGTTGAAAAATACGGTTATGCATCTGGCGGTGAATCATTTTCAATTTCGGATGCCAACGAAGCATGGATTATGGAAATAATCGGGAAAGGTAAATATGAAAAAGGAGCGGTTTGGGTAGCCCGCTTAATTCCGGATGGTTATGTGAGCGGACACGCCAACCAGGCACGGATTACAAGTTTCCCTTTTCAGAAAATCAATAACTGGAACGACCCGAAACAAAGTGTTTACCATTCGCACGATGTGATCAGTTTTGCCAAAACAAATGGCTTTTACAAAGGTTCTGATGACTCATTCAGTTTTTCTGATGTTTACAATCCTTTGAATTTTGGCGGCGCCCGTTTTTGCGATGCACGGATTTGGTCGTTTTTCAGGAAAATCAGCAAAGAAATCCGCGACAGTGAACCGATCACGAATTACATACTTGGAAAATTTTCAAGGGAAACCAATTTTATGGATGGTAGTTCCAATACAAACCGATTTGTCTCAAACCGGCTTCCTTTATGGGTTAAACCCGATTCGGCGGTAAGCCTTCAACAGGTAATGGCTGCAATGCGCGACCATTATGAAGACACCCCGCTTGATATGCGCAACGATCCCGGGGCAGGTCCGTTCAAATCACCCTACCGCTGGCGCCCCATGGAATTCGAGGTCGATAGTGTGATGTACCTTTGCGAAAGGGCAATCGCTACCCAGCAAACAGGTTACAGCTTTGTGGCACAGTCCCGCAACTGGCTTCCGGCTCCTGTCGGCGGAATTTTCTGGTTTGGAGTTGATGATACCGACGGTTGTGTTTATTCACCGATGTATTGCGGAATCAACTATATTCCGGAGAGTTTTGCTTTAGGGAACGGATCGATGATCAGCTGGTCTGAAACTTCAGCCTTCTGGA
>JAHEYS010000353.1 GCA_023251475.1 Prolixibacteraceae bacterium | reverse complement strand
GATGAAGGATTCATAATTGCCGTTGTTGCCGCAAAAATTATCGGTGAGGATCAACTCGATGGGAATACCCTGACAGTTTTAACCGGAAAAGTTAAACCAGGAGCTACAACTTTGGAATGGAATGTCCCTGCCGGCAAATGGCGGTTAATGGCGTTCTGGCTGAAGCGTACGGGTCAGGAGAACCAGGCATACAGCGGTCCGAAACCCAGTATGGTCATCGATCACATGAGCCAGTCGGCTATGCAAAACTACTGCAATTATCTTGGCGGTATACTGAATCAATGTATTGGAACCGAGTTTGGGCGCACCGTGGATTCATTCTTCTGCGACAGTTTTGAGATCATGTCGTTGCCTAATTCCCTGCTTTGGAGTAACGATTTACTCGCTCTATTTAAAAAGGAATACGGCTACGACTTCGCCGGATATCTTCCGTCCATCTGGTACAACATAGGTCCACAGACTTCACGGGTACGCTACGATCTTGGTCATTTTTTGAGCGATTTGGGTTTGAAAACAGTTTTCAAAACATTTAACGACTGGTGTGCCACTCATAAGGTAGAGGCCCGCATCCAGCCGCACTATCGCTTCACAGAGGAGCTCGTTCAGGGTGCTGGTGCCATTGCACGCCCTGAAACGGAGGTCACGACGACCCGTTTTGAGCCTATCGCTGATCCACACAAAGCAACAGCTTCAGGAGCTAGGTTTTATGGCCGTGATATCGTTTCTGCCGAATCATATACCTTCATTCATCCCGACCGTTACCGCACCTCCCTTCAGGATATGAAGATTGCCACTGATGCTTTTTTACGTGATGGAATTACCCAATTTTACAATCACGGTTATTTTGCCTCTCCCGAAATGCACGTTGCACCCAGCCGTGATATGCCATGGGCAAGCAGGGTTAGTCATTGGAATACCTGGTGGAACTATTACCATTGCCTCACCGGATATATTTCGCGATCTGCTTACCTTCTCCGTCAGGGTCAGCTGGTTGCTGATGTACTTATCTACTCTCCACAAGCCACAGTCTGGAGCGAAAACGCACTGTTTGGCAACGATCGCCGGGTAATGCCCTATGGCGATCTGGCCAAAACACTTGTTGCCAATGGCTACGATTTCGACATTGTTAACGACGATCTGCTGCAGCACCAGGCGAAGTTTCAGAATGGCAAAGTTGAGATAAACGGCTATACTTACCCGGTTTTACTCCTTCCGAATGCCAAGGTCTTGCCAATAGAGACAGCCCGCGCCATCAGCAATTTTGCCAAAGCGGGAGGGACAGTTATCGCACTCGAAGAATTACCATCGGCCTCTGCAGGTATGAAGAATGCGGCAGGCAACGACAGTGAGTTGAAAAAACTTGTGTCCGGCGTGTTCACCGGCAAAAGCAGGTCTGTTTTTTTGCCGGAATATAAGATTGTTACCCCGCCGTTTGTTCCGACACAACAAGTGCCATTCAAACCAACAACCCCGCTAAATGAGCAGCAGCACAAATTGCTTACCGCGATTGGGACAGTTATTCCCCCCGATTTTGCGCTTTCCGGCAAGGTTCAGAGCGATGGTCTGACATTTATTCACAAACGGATCAACGATTTGGAAGTGTATTTTGTAACCAATCTCGAACCCAATCGCATTTCTACCAATGTTACTTTCCGGGTGACCGGTAAAACTCCGCAGCGCTGGAATGCCATCACCGGCTCGACAGGCGAAGAGGTATTGGGTTATCAGGCCGGTGCAAACGGAACAACAATTCCGCTTGACTTCGAGCCATGGGAATCAGCTTTTTTTATCTTTACACCCGGAGTTTCCACGCCGTCGCCTTTAACGTCTGAAACTAAATTAGCGGAACCTATTACCATTGCCGGCAACTGGAAGATGAAACTCGAGGGGTATGGATTTGATACCTTCGAAACAAACACGAGCCGACTCGCTTCCTGGACAGATGCACCGCGTACCCAACATTTTTCAGGTACCGGCAGATACGAAACTGAATTCGACTTGTCGGCAATACAGCTGGCGAACAAAGGCCGGATGATACTCGATTTGGGTGCAGTTGGAGATGTGGCCGAAGTTCTGCTAAATGACCAGCCGATAGGCGTAGCCTGGATGTGGCCTTACCGGTTCGATATGAGCAAAGCTGCCGTTGCGGGAAAAAATAAACTCATTGTACTCGTGACCAACCAGCTTGTCAACTACGTTTCAGGATTGAAGGAAACCACTGAAGTGCCGGTTGAGTTGCAGCCACGTCTGGGAAAAGCCGATCCGACGATTTACAAACAAAGTAACATCGCAAAAAAAGATATGTCGCAAACCGAATTACCTCCGTCAGGACTCATGGGACCGATACAGATTGTCTGGCGAAATAAACTATAATAAAAGCTACAGAATGAAATCAAAATATTTTATTACCTCGTTGTTATTGAGCTCGTTCGGTTTTGCACACGCTGTTCAGCCTGTCCGGCCAAACATCCTTTTTATTGTTGGTGATGATATGGGTTATGGCGATGTGGGCTTTCACAAATGTATAGATATTCCCACACCCAATCTCGATGCGCTGGCTGCCTCCGGTGTGCAATTCACAAGTGGCTATGTGAGCGGCCCCTACTGCTCTCCGTCTCGCGCTGGCTTGCTGACAGGTCGTTACCAGGAGCGCTTTGGTCATGAGTTTAATCCAACCGGAAACCAAGGATTGCCGCTAACCGAAACAACCATTGCCGATCGTCTAAAAGCTGCCGGTTACGTGACGGGACTTGTGGGTAAATGGCACCTTGGTGCTCAGCCTGCCATGCACCCCCAACAGCGCGGGTTTGATGAATTTTTCGGATTTTTGGGTGGTTCTCACAGTTACTTCAATCTGACCGGGATCCTGAGGGGGACTGAGCAGGTGAATGAGCTGGACTATACAACCGACGCATTCGGGCGCGAGGCGGTCAGTTTTATTGATCGGCATCAGACAAAGCCGTGGTTTTTGTACCTGGCATTTAATGCCGTCCATACACCCATGAATGCCACAGATGACCGTCTGGCAAAGTTCCCAAATATTCAGGACCCGCAACGACGTACCTATGACGCGATGATGCTAGCCATGGATGAGGCGATCGGAAAGGTTCGTGCGAAACTTGTTGAGGCTGGTCTGGATAAAAATACACTCGTTATTTTCATCAGTGATAATGGTGGTCCAACCATGAAAGGGGTGACGGTTAACGGGTCATCCAATCTTCCTTTGCGTGGCAGTAAACGCACCACGCTCGAAGGTGGTATCCGGGTCCCTTATGTGGTTTCATGGCCCGGTCAGATCAAACCCGGGATATACCATCTGCCAGCTATTCAACTGGATCTTACTGCTACTGCGCTCGCGGTTGCCGGGGTTAAAGTAAATCCCGCAATGAAACTCGACGGGGTGAATCTGCTCCCTTACCTCTCCGGAAAAAATAGTGGGGCTCCGCACAAAGCGCTTTACTGGCGTTTCGGACAGCAGATGGCCATCCGTCAGGGCGACTTCAAACTCGTACGGTACGATGGCAATGCCGATACAAATTCGGGCGTACGCCAGCCCGTGAGCGCCACAAAACTGTACAATCTCCATGAAGATATTGGCGAGACCCGCGACCTTGCCGACGTAATGCCCGAAAAAGTGAAGGAACTGCAAACGCTATGGGATGCATGGAATGCAACACTTGCAAAACCACTCTGGGGAGAAGGCTCTGGCGACAGTGACGGCGCCGAACCGGGCGCACCGCGGAAGCTAAGGAATAAGAAAAAATAAATTAAATAGGTCCGTATTGCAGCTCGCTGCTTGCAACTTGCTATTGGCAGATTTTCAACGGTAGAAAGTAGTACTTCTTAAATAAATACCAGAATTATTGCCGATGAAACGAACAATTGAATAACGGGTAATCAAGCCAGTCGCCAATAGCCAGCAGCTGCGAATAAGTTACCTGACAGAAGTAATGGAAGTTTCATTACCTATGCCATTCGTCTTTAAGCCATAAATAGAAATAACAGACTAAAAAACCACTACGATGAAGAAAATCTTATTGTTGACCGCATTTTTATTCACATCGGGGATATTTCTGACAATTCAGGCACAACCTGCCAAGGCTCCGGTTAAAGCAATTAAAACAGACAGGCCGATTACGAAAAAAGGAGAAAAGATATTTTCGAGGATTGCAGGAAAATGTTTGATCCGGATGGAACAGGTTGCCCTGAAAAATTCGGTGTCGGGTGCGGCAATTATTGCATTTATTCCGGGTGAAGTTACCGGATCATGGGTGTCAAAGATGAAAGTTGTCGGAACAATGTATACCGAGAAAAGCAATTTACTGGCAGTGGCCAGTTCAAAAGCTGCCGAAATGGCTGCAACTTTAACCGATTCGGGAAGCGGAATCCGGAAACCACTCACCGGCGAACTGGGTTGGAAAGGTGGAATGATCCGAAAAGTAAAATATGGCTATATCGTGGCAGCTTTTTCAGGGGGACCTTCAGAAATTGATCTTCAAATTTCCAAAGAGGGATTGGATACGCTGGTCAAATATTATTAAAAACCGGCATAAGTAATTAAATTAAAGCAAATGTATAAAGCCGTTTTATTGCTTCTCTTTATTGGTCTGAAGGGATATGCGCAGACCAGCCCGGTATTTCCGATCGAAAATTCCAATTGGATTGCGACCGATGCTTTAGGTCGCAGGATAGCTGATTACAGGCAAACGGGGCCAGTGAAAACCGAAAAGTGGGTAGGTCTTTTTTACTATATCTGGCACGCAGGTCATGCCCCTACCGATACAATCTATGACAACACGAAAATTCTGAAAAAGAATCCGGCCAATCCCGAATATGGGCCAAAGGGTCAATTCCATTACTGGGGTGAACCTGAAGCAGGTTATTACCGCGCCGACGATCCCTGGGTGATTCGCCGGAACATTGCGATGATGGCGGCTGCTGGCGTTGATTTTATCTATTTTGATGTGACGAATGCCTTTACCTATTTGCCGGTAGTCGACCGCTACTGCGAAATTTCACTCGAAATGCGGAAGAAAGGGATCCATGCGCCCTATATCTCGTTTATGACCCATTCGAAGGAAGGCAGAACCACAAACACCTTGTTTGATGAGGTTTACGCAAAACAGAAATACAAAGAGCTCTGGTTTAAATGGGAAGGTAAACCCCTGATTTTTTGTAATCCGGCGGATACTGTTGTCCGATCGGAGATGAGGGATTTTTTTACGATGAAGTACAGCTGGGCCTGGACCGATGCCCAAAATCAGCCAAACCACTGGCAGTGGATCGACAAATATCCTCAGGATTATGGCTGGAGTACCAAAGGTGTGGTCGACCAGGTGCCGGTTGCAGTTGCATCTCACCCGGTATCGAACATTGGCAACAGCTATTCAAACGGACAGCAACCTGCCTATAATGCCTACAAACTGACCCCTTTCACGGGACAGGGATTGCATTTTGCCGAACAGTGGAAACAGGTTTTTGCACTTCAGCCCAAAGTGGTAATGATTACTCAGTTCAATGAGTGGATGGCGCAGCGGTTTATCAACGAAAATGACAGAAATCCCGGTTTTTTGGGTGTGCCTGCTAAAAAAGGAAATACTTTTTTTGTTGATGCCTATAACGAGGAGTATAACCGTGATATTGAACCCATGAAAGGTGGACACACCGATAATCTATATTTTCAGATGGTCAATTATATCCGGCTGTTTAAGGGTATGGCAGCACCTAAACATGCAACACCTTCCCAAAAAATAGAGATTGATGGTCGGTTTAACGATTGGCGAAATGCAGAACCACGCTATGTCGATTATGAGGGCGACACCTTCCATCGGAATTCACCCGGAGCCAATAGATATACAACCTACATCAATGCAACGGGAAGAAACGATATCGTTGAGAGCAAAGTGTCGTATGATCAGAAATTCGTCTATTTTTATGTAAGAACAGCGCAACCGCTCACACCACATACCGATAAAAACTGGATGTTGCTTTATCTCAATACAGACACACTGAAAACGTCAGGGTGGGAGGGATATGATCTCCTGGTGAATTCATCCCCGGCCGATAAAACCAAAACTTCTTTGCAAACTTTTGTAAACGGAAGCTGGACCGGAACACAAAAAATCAACTATTCCTACTCCGGAAATGAACTTGAACTGGCAATTCCACGCTCAAATTTTAAGATAAAAGGCAATAAACCCGTGTTCTCGTTTCATTGGTCGGATAATAGCCAGAAGTTGCTGGATATTACCGAGTTTTTTATCAGTGGCGACTCGGCACCCGACCGCCGGTTCGATTACCTGTTTGAAAATGATTAAAAGAGCAGGTGAATCTCCGGGACACGAAGATTCACCCGGTCACCATTGAGCAGGTTTTATTGGCGGTGCGATTTC
>JAHEYS010000352.1 GCA_023251475.1 Prolixibacteraceae bacterium | reverse complement strand
CGTCATTGAAATTCCGAAAGATTTGCAGGCTGCGCCACCCTGCAAAAATGCGTGGTGCCTAAAGTTTGAAATCAGAAAATAGAAATAGGGGAGGATTTGTAAACGAACTGTAATTTAATGGGAAATGATGTGTAAAACCAATTTTCTTGCAACACTTGGCCTTTGTTCGGCGGGTGTTCTGGCTGGATGCAGCGGTTCGGCACCCGGCAAACCTCGACCCAATATTATTTTTATAATGAGCGATGACCATGCCTTTCAGGCGATCAGTGCTTATGGTCAGGGATTAAACCAAACACCCAACATCGACCGGATCGGGAAAGAGGGGGCGATCTTTACCCGTGCGTGTGTTACCAATTCAATTTGTGCCCCCAGCCGTGCGGTGATGCTGACCGGGAAGCACAGTTTTATAAACGGGAAGGTAGATAATATGCTGCCGTTTGACTGGAATCAGGACAATTTTCCCAAGCAACTACAAAAAGGGGGTTATCAGACAGCCATGATCGGGAAGATTCACCTGGATGGCCTGCCGCAGGGCTTTGATTTCTCCATGGTTCTTGAAGATCAGGGCGCCTATTATAATCCTGATTTTCTGATTAATGGGAAGAAAGAACGAATCAAGGGATATTGTACAGAAATTATAACAGAAACAGCCCTTGACTGGCTGAAAAACAAACGTGATCCCAGTAAACCTTTCTGCCTGCTCTATCACCAGAAGGCTCCCCACAGAGAGTGGTTGCCAGCCCCTAAACATTTCAGGGAATATACAAAGATGCATTTCAGGGAGCCCAAAACATTGTTCGATAATTTTGAGGGGAGGGGTACTGCTGCCAAAACAGCTGAGATGAATATCCTCAAACATATGAACTGGGCCGGAGATTCGAAAATTTATCCTGAAGTGATGGATGAACTGGGGCTGAAGGAGACCTGGAAGTGGGATAAAAATGCGTTTCAGCGTGAGGTTGGCCGTATGGACACCGTACAACGGGCAGCATGGGATTCTGTTTACCAGCCAATTATCGCTGCCTTTAAAAAAGCTTATCCGACCATGTCAAAGGAGGATCTGATGCACTGGCGGTATCAGCGATACATGCAGGATTACCTTGGGTGCATCGCATCGGTTGACGATGGCGTCGGAGAAGTTTTGGATTATCTCGACAAAAATGGCCTGACTGAAAATACAATCGTGGTTTATACCTCAGACCAGGGTTTTTACCTTGGGGAGCACGGCTGGTTTGACAAACGGTTTATGTATGAAGAGTCGTTCCGTACACCGTTGCTAATCAGGTATCCCAGGGAGATAAAGCCCGGCACCACGATCAGTAAGTTAGTTCAGAATCTTGATTTTGCCCCGACATTTCTGGATTATGCAAATCTTGATATTCCAAAAGAAATCCAGGGAGAATCATTTCGTAAGCTGGTTTCCGGCCAATCGGGCGCGTGGCGTGATGCCGTTTACTACACTTATTATGAATATCCTTCAATACATATGGTGAAGCGCCATTATGGCGTTGCCACCGAACGTTACAAACTCATCCATTTCTATTATGATATTGATGAATGGGAGCTATACGATCTGGAGAAAGATCCGTCAGAGATGAAAAATTGCTATAACGATCCGGCCTACGCTGACGTTCAGAAAATGATGCATCAACGGTTGGCAGACCTACGGGAAAAATACGGAGACTCCAATGCGAACGACCAAAAATATATCGACCTGTATAACAAGGCGCTGAAGAAGTAGATAATCAACAGAAATAATTATTTTTGGTCTGCTGTCCCGATCTCCACTAGTGAGTGGGATTGAGGAGATTACAGTGGAGAAAGGAGCAGAAGTTGTTCATAATGTATAGCAGATTTAAGCGGGTCAAATGACTCGTAATGTCAGATCGGTACATTCACAACAAATATCCCCAGAAGTACCACTGCCACACCACAAACGATAATCAGGGCGGCATTAAGTTTATTGACAACGATGGGATTCGACACTTCGCTTTCGGTAAATGCTTCGCGTAACACATAAAAGTAATAATAGACACCAATAATCGCCATTACGATGGCAAAAATTGAGATTGCGAGGTATCCGCTGCTGATAGACAATACAAACACGCGGTATTTTGCCATAAAGCCGGCTGTGAGCGGAATCCCCGCCAAAGACATTAGCAGAATCGTCATAAAAACGACCATCCACGGTTTTCTCTTAAACAGTCCCCGGAAAATAGTGAGTTCCTCCAATCCGTTTGAGGCACGTTTCATGTGGATAAAAATGATAAATAAAGGGACGGTGGCCAGGGAGTAGACAAAGGTGTAGTAAAGTAACACTGAGGCTGCTGAGTCGTGTTGCGACAGCATCGCCAGCATCATAAAGCCGGTATGAACAATTGCGGAGTAGGCGAGTAACCGTTTAAAGTTGGTCTGTTTCAAAGCAGCCAGGTTACCCACAAGCAGCGAAAGACCGGTCATCACCCACAATGTTTTTTCCAGGGGGCCGGGAAGCGGAAGTAACCCCATTCCCAGGAGGCGGTAAAAGGCGGCGAATCCGGCAGTTTTAACAACGGTGGCCATAAATGCAGTTACCAATGTGGGGGAGCCTTCGTAAACATCGGGACTCCAGAAATGAAAGGGTGCCACTGCAACTTTAAAAGCAACTCCGATGATGATAAACAGAAGTCCCATCAATAGCATCGGGGGTAGATGCCCATGGAACTGCGCAATGTAGATCTTGATTTCGGGGAGATAAAATGTGGCAGAAGCCCCATAAACAAGGGCAATACCAAAAAGGAAGAATGTGGTGGCAAACGACCCTAACATAAAATATTTAAACGAGGCTTCATTTGACCGGTAGGAGGATTTCTTCCCCCCGGCAAGGATATATAAGGGGATGGATAAGATCTCGATCCCAAGGAATAACATGATCAGATTCGAGAACGAGGTCATCAGAAAAGCGCCGGTAAGGGCAAATATCATCAGGGAATACTGTTCAGCCACGTGCAGTTCCATCCGTTTATAATAATTTATCCCGAACAGGAAGATCAGGATCGTAATGATTATCATTGAGATATTAAAGGCGATTGAAAAATTGTCGATGATGATCATATCATGGAAATATTTCGATCCCCGACCCCAGTCTTTGTATGAAAGGAACAAGGTAATCAGCAAGCCCGCAATCGCGACCGGCGAAAGTATCGCATTGTTTTTTGCAAACCCCAGATAGAGGATGATGATCCCGAGAACTGTAATAAAAATTAGTGCACTCATTGGCTTACTATATTCAAAATGTTTCTAATAGATCTGACTGATTATTGCACCAAAGTGGCGATGGCATTATTAACCGGAATCATCAGCTGCTGCATGGTAATCATCGGATCTCCAATCAGGTTCAATACCGGTTGAGGATAAATTCCAAGTACCAGTATCACTGCAATCAATGGAATAAGTATAACGTAATCAAGCGTTCTGACATCGCCAATATTCTCAAAATCGCGGTTTTTTTCTCCCAGCATTATTCGCTGGTAGGCGTAAAGCATATAGATTGCCCCCAGAATCATGGTCATACCGCCGGACAATGCATACCAGACTGAAAGTTTAAACAGACCGGTAATGATAAGGAATTCCCCGACAAAACCTGCCGTTAGCGGTAAAGCTACGGCGCCTAAGACAACCATAAGTAATAGAATGGCCAGATTGGGGGCATAATGTTTTAATCCACCCATTTGCGGCAGTTCAAGCGTTGCTGTTCTGTCATTGATAATGGTGACCAGGTAAAAAAGTGCTACAATCGTCACTCCATGACTGATCACCTGAAGAAGCAATCCCTGAGTTGAATAGTAATTCATGGCAAACATTGCTGCTGCCATCAGAGAGATGTGTGCCATCGACGAAAAAGCAATCAGTTTTTTGAGGTTTGTCTGCCGGAAGGCGATGACCGAAGCATAAATCACACCCGTCAGACACAGGATGATCACCAGATTTTGCCAGTAGAGCACCCCGGCAGGGATAATGGGAAAGAGGAAGCGCAAGGCGCCGTAAATACCCATCTTTGTCATCACGCCGGCCAGGATCATCACCCCCTGTTTGGATGCCATGTTATAGGTGGAAGGTTGCCAGGTATGAAATGGGAATACCGGCATCTTTATGGCAAATGCGATGAAGAGAATCCAAAAAAGCCATGTTTGTGTGTCGGCAGGAATTTTAAGCTGGTTGAAGGCCGAAAAGTCTGTTGAATGCAGCCCTGGCGTCAATTGAAACAGGTAAATAATGCCGAACAACAGAAAAAGGCTGCCTGTTAATGTGTAAATAAAGAATTTAAGCGTGATGGCCCTGCGGTCTTCTCCCCCCCAGAGGAGCAGGATAAAGTAAACAGGAATCAGGGTCAGTTCCCAGAAAATATAAAACAGAAAAGCGTTCTTCGCGAGGAAAACGCCGATCAATGCCGATTGGGTGAACAGGATCAAAAAGTTCAGTATGGCAACCTGACGCTGATTGCGTGTAAAACCGGAAAGAATAATAAACGGAAATAGCAAATTTGTCAATATCAGCATAATAAGGCTGATTCCGTCGAATCCTAAATTGAAGTTTATACCCATACAACTGATCCATTCTCTTGAATAATCAGCCGACGAGGCAGAGACAATCAGATAGATGGTAAGGAGTAAATTAACAATGGTCGATCCCAAAGCCAAAATACGAATGGTTGCAGGACTCCTGAATAAAAAGAGGAACAGCCCTGTAATAAATGGTAGTAACAGAATAATCAGCAATATCATGGGTTCAGACGATTAGAATAAAGACAATGAATAAAAGAATTCCCGCTACCATGGCAAAAAGGTAAAAACTAATATTACCCTGCTGCAGTTGCCGGACCAGGCTGCCAAGCCTCGAAGTGGCTATACCGATTCCATCGACCGCCGGATCGAGCACTTTATTTTCAACTTTATCAAAGAAGAAATCGGAAAGAAAGCCGAAAGGTTTTTCAAATAACGCCGCGTAAATCTCGTCGAAATAGAACTTATTATCAATCAGTTTGCCAAACAGGGAAATTGATTCCCCATCAGGTGCGGGTACAACCGCCTTCCTGACAAATGTCCGGTAAGCATAAAGAATAACCAGCGATAGAAGTGTCAGCGAAACTGCAATTAAAACGTATTCAGTAGATTGACTGATCTCTTCTGAAACCTTTGATACAACGTTATGATCGAGGAATCCTGCAAATGTGGAATCGCCCCCAAACAACGATGGGATGTTTAAGAACCCGCCAAAAACAGAGAGTACACCCAGGATGATCAGCGGGATCGTCATTACTTTAGGCGATTCGTGCGGATGGGCAGTGGCAAGGCGCTGGTTACCATAGAAAACCAGGTACAGCAGACGGAACATGTAAAAGCAGGTGAGCAGCGCCCCGGCAAGTGCCAGGGTGTAGATCAGTGGATTATTTTCAAATGCCTTGGTGAGAATCAGGTCTTTGCTGAAAAATCCTGAGAACGGTGGGATTCCGCTGATAGCAAGGGTGGCGACCAGAAATGTCAGAAATGTGACTGGCATCTTATTTTTCAAACCGCCCATTTTCCGGATATCCTGTTCCCCGCCCATGGCATGAATCACGCTTCCGGCGCCCAGGAACAACAACGCTTTGAAAAATGCATGTGTGGTCAGGTGAAACACAGCGGAAGAGTAGGCTCCAAGTCCCAAAGCAAGAAACATATATCCCAATTGGGAGACAGTGGAATAGGCCAGCACCTTTTTTATGTCATTCTGCCTTAACCCGATGGCTGCTGCCACTAAGGCTGTCGCCAATCCAATGACAATCATTATATTAAGGGTAATTGGGGCAAGGTTATAAAGAATGCTTGAACGGGCAATCATATAGATGCCGGCAGTTACCATTGTGGCGGCGTGAATAAGGGCAGAAACTGGTGTTGGGCCAGCCATGGCGTCGGGTAACCAGGTGAAGAGGGGGATCTGTGCGCTCTTTCCCACAGCGCCAACCAAAAGGAGTATCGTAATGAGTGTGATTACCGGAGCGCCAACCTGCAGTGTGGCTGCCTGGGCGAATATTTCGGTGAAGCTTACCGATTTGAAGGTAAAGAAAAGGAGGACAATCCCGAGAATAAATCCGAGATCCCCAATCCGGTTCATCACAAATGCTTTCCGGGCTGCATAATTATACGAAGGGGTTTTAAACCAGAAACCAATCAACAGAAAGGAACAAAAACCGACTCCTTCCCAGCCAATAAACAATACGAGATAATTGGCGCCCATTACGAGCAGCAACATACTGAAGGTAAATAAATTCATCTGGGCAAAGAAGGAATTTACCCTTTCGTCACCGTGCATATATCCGATGGAGTAGATATGGATCAGTAACCCTATTCCTGTGACAATAAGCATCATGGTCAGCGACAGGTGATCGATCAGAAATGCGAACGGGATCTTCATCTC
>JAHEYS010000102.1 GCA_023251475.1 Prolixibacteraceae bacterium | reverse complement strand
CCGGAACATTGGAGGCTGTAATCGATCAGTCTGGAAATATGAAGGCAAAAGGGGAAGTAACAGCATACGCAACAATATAATTGATATGCCAAAATTAATCACCATACCAGAGGACTATAACCCATCGCATAATCAGTGCGGGACGCTGAATCATATCTCCGGACTGGATTACTTTGGTACCGATATTTCGGTGTCAGCGGTTAAAACAGCGCTGGGCTCGTCAGATACTACTATTGGGGCACTATGTTGCTCGCCACTGATCAACAGGTGGGCTGCATATAAACCTGGTTCGTGGGGCGGATTAACCGATTTTTTGGCCGGTATATTTGATTGGGTACCACCTACCGTTAATTTTGCCCTTGGCGACTTTATTGGATATTATCATCTTACTCCCCCTCCCGTTAATTATGCCGAGGACATTCCATCGTCGTTAATTGTCGAAGAGGGTGACTATGCCAATATTAGGGTGAAATTAGCAAGGGGTGAGTCGCCACCTGCGGCCAGGACATTGGGAGCTGTCAAGACCCAAATAGACGTACAATATACCTGGGTAGGGGACTTAGCCCATAACCGGATCAGCCTGCCAACTACTGGCGACAAAAGTCAGCTTGTAACAATTTCCATCTTACCGGACGTTGTGGCAACTCTACATATTAAGCCCTATTACTACATCGACCTTGGAGGTGGCGACTACCAGGAGGTGAGCGCGATTGAGTCAGGCTTTAGGGATGTGGCAATCTCAACTGTGCCGCTCCTCTTCACCGGATCAGTTACCGACGTTAGCGATAGGAGCGGTGGGAACCCAACATCCCCGCTGATCAGGTGGCATATTATTCGCAATACTATGACCGGAAAGTCTGTGTATTGCCGGATCAATATCACGGGGTCTGGGATCAGTACAGTCAATTACGACCTGGGATATCTGACCTTTACGGGTGGCGAGGACAAAACGGGTTTACCAATAATCGCGATCGAAAGTCTTACAGGTGCAACTACTGTTGTGACGATTAAGGTGCAGGTATCGGTTGATTCGGCATTTTCAAATCCGGTAACCGTTGCACAATCGTCGTTTAATTGGACAGCTCCGGGAATGCCGGGCTAATAATATTTACTTATAAATATCAGTTAATTAAAAATTAATTCATGGCAGCGATCGAATGTGGAATTATAAGTCTTACAAATGTAGTCCGTGGCGACATGTTAGATGTGAGCATCGGCGTCGAGCATGATCTTGACTTAACGGGCAAGACCCTCTATGCGGAGGTTCGGCGCAACGACGATGCGCCTGTTTTATTAAAATTTATGGAGTTGGACAGCTCTCTTGTAAAAACGGTTTCTTCAGCTCAGCTGATGACGATAAAGTTTTATAAGCCCGCATCCGCGATGAATATACCGGACGGCAACTACCAAATCGCTGTAGTGATGGGAACATCCCCCGGTTATGAGGACAAACAAACAATCATCAGGGGTACGGTATCGGTAATATCTGAAATCACTCATAAGCCTACAGCGTGACAACAGTAAAAGTAATTCAGCAGGCGGTACAGATGGTAACTGTCCGCCAAAGCGGGACAAAAAAGGTCAATATCTATCAGAGTGGAGTTTTCAAAATCACTCAGCCAGCTATTGGTACTGTTAACGGGGTGAATACTGTTTTTGCTGCAAACGTTCCCTTTGTGCCCGGAAGTATCGAGGTATATGTGAATGGATTAAAAGAGAAACATTTTAGCCTGGTTGGTGAAACGGCCATTGAACTGGAATCACCACCAAAAGCCACCGGGTTTTCTGATTATGTAGAATTAATTTATCTTTCAAAATAAGAAGTTATGGCAACAACAAAAGTAAGGACGAGCTCACAGGTCTATGTAGATGCAAGCTTAGATGTAAACAGTAATAAGATTGTGAACCTATCACCCGGCACGGTATCGGGAGACGCGGTGGAATACGCGCAGATGAATTCCGCTATCAGCGCGGCATTAACGGGGGGTGCAACCTCTCTTCATACGCCAGTTGCAGATTTGGCGGCGGCGAAGGCGGTGGCTTCTGCCGCACGTGCGGATAAGATGATCATGAATATTGAAACGCTCGGGTTGTACAGATTTGACAATGAGAGCGTGGTTGCTTCTAACGATGGGAATGTAATCCGCCCCACAGATATTGGGTCAGATGCAAGTGCAGGCCGATGGATACAGATGACCGCGCTGACCTCCGACCATAATTTAACCCAAAATAAGCAGGGAGGTACAACGGGTGAATACTACCATTTAAGCAGCGCAGAGTTAGCTAAATTAGGGGGTATCGCTGCCGGTGCAGATGTAACGACCGCGGCTTCAGTTGCAGGTGTTATTCAGGCAGCGGGCGCAAAAGCAACTCCGGTCGATGCCGATGTACTGGCGTTAAACGACAGCGCATCAAGCTGGGCGCTGAAGAATTTTACATTCACGAATCTGAAGGCGTTTCTTAAGACATACTTTGACGGGCTATACCAGTCAAGCTCAATGGAGGACGCATCTGGAGGATACGTCGGACTGACGCTTTTTAAAATCAATTTCAAAAACGCTGCCAACACGATAACCTCATTTTTCACCAACGCGAACACGGTAGCCCGGACTTATACTTACCAGGACCGGAGCGGAACGATTGCAGATGACACCGACATCACTGCATCGAAGGCAAGAGCGAACCACACCGGAACCCAGCTCGCCTCGACGGTGTCAGATTTTGCCACGGCGGCACTGATAGCGGCACCTGCTGAAACACAGGCCACAGTCGGAACATTAATCTCAGCGGCAACGGCAAAGGCAGCACCAGTGGACGCGGACTCGATCGGAGTCAGCGACAGTGCAGCGAGTAACGCACTAAAAAAATTCACATTTGGGAATTTGAAAACATACCTCGCCGCTTGGTTCTCCGGGGATGCGACGGTCTCAGCCACGGGTGTGGTCGCTATTGGAGCCAATAAGGTCACCAACGCGCAATTGGCTCAGATGGCAACTCAGACGTTCAAGGGGCGAACTACCGCAGCCACGGGTAATGCGGAGGACTTGACCGTTACGCAGGTAAAGGCTATGCTTGGAATTTCAACAAGGGTATACCGGGCCACTCCGACGGGAACTGTTAACGGATCTAATACCGCGTTTACCATTTCTGCCCTGGTAATTTCGGGTACTGAAAAGGTTTATCTGAACGGGATTTTATTGCAGGCTGGGGCTGGTAACGATTATACAATCGCCTACTCGGCAACTACAACGATCACAATGTTAACAGCGCCAAAGAGTACTCCATTTGTAGACGTACTGATGGTTGACTATTCCTACTAAGATGGCGGCAACCCAAATCCGCGGCGCTCAAGTGGGGGATAGCTCCCTAACGCAAGTTGACCTTGACTTATCGGGAGCGGCTACTAAAGCTACCCCCGTAAGTGGGGATAGCGTTATCATTGTTGACTCGACTGCCCCCACGACTCCGAAGCGTGCATTAGTTTCAGCGCTACTTTCAGGTACCGCACCACTTAGACCAGCGACTACAAAAACAAGCCTTGTTGATGCGGACGAGACAACAGGGAATGATTCGGCAGCCACATACGGTCAAATCAAAACGACATGGGCAAACGTTAAGGCGTTCTTAAAAACTTATTTCGATACGCTTTACAAAGCAACCGATTATAAGGGTTGGTATGATTCTGAGGTAGTTACATCTCCGACAAGCGGAACTCTGACGCTTAAAAATGCTACAGAAACTTTTTTAAATGGCAATTTGACAAATGCGAACACCTTTACCGTTGCATTACCAACCCCTGTCACGGGCCGGGTTAATGAGAGTATTTTAATATTCAAGATTGGCGCAACTCTGCCGACGATTACGCAACCCTCAGGAATTATTTGGAGGGGAGTAACTCCTACCCTGGCAATCAATACCAACTGGACGATAGTTTACGAAAAGATAAACACTACAGGCAGCACCTTTGAAATATGGGCAAGCGCAATTAAAAACGTTTAGTTATGGCATATTATGGCGGTAAAATATTTAACCAATTATTAAATCAAATTGTAACCAATGGTTTAGTTATAAGTCTTGACGCCGGAAATCCACTATCCTACCCCGGTAGTGGTACAACATGGACAGATTTAAGTGGTAACGGCAATAATGGGACATTGAACGGATCAACCAGTTATTCCGCGCAAGGAGGTGGAAGTTTATATTTTGGAGTCGGAAATGACTATATATCCTTTGCTTCCTATACAAGACCATCACAAACATTGGCCAATGGATTCACCTGGAATATCTGGACAAATCCACTCAGGAATGGTGACGGTGACATTTTGATGGGTAATCGACAGCCATCATTAGCCGATTTTACAAAGTTGACCACAAACAACATGGAATACTACCCAACAAACCTTGGAGGTGCTATACCATTGAGTAGCTGGATAAATATATGCGTGGTTAAAGATGGGGCAAATTTATATTATTATCGAAATGGTGTCTTATATGCCAGCAATGTAACATCTCAAACCAAAACGTCACAACCTTTTTATATTGGTGGGGATCCGGCTGAAAACACATATTTATACGGTAGAATTGCCGATGTGCAAGTTTATGATAGGGCCTTAACTCTGTCAGAAGTAACACAAAATTTTAATGCATTTAGGGAGAGATTCGGAATTTAATTAAAACAATTATGAGAGCAAAAATTAAAGATGGAAAAATTGAATACTTCACCCAGCCACCCTGGATATTAGGAGATGCGACCGCCTACGCCAATTTGCAGGGATATAAGGAATTGATATACCAGACTGGCAGCGGGGGAACTTACGAAACAACGGATAACGTTGTTGTTGAGATGCCCGAACTTGAGTTAAGAATTAAGGTTAAGAAAAAAGACCTTACAGACACGAAGATCAAAGAGCTGACATTACAATTATTGGCAGACCTGGGATACGTCGAGTGATTATTGAGGGGGACGGATAAAGCCCCCGGCAGTTAGTGGTCATCTCACCTACACACTAACAAAAATGCGGATATGATCGGCGGCTATAGGTAAAAAGGGTGAAGCCAACGGCCTCACCCTTTTTTATGCGTGTGCGGGATTTTTTTGAACAAATCGTTTTAGATTTGCGTACAATTTGATTTTGCGATTATAGACTTTGAGCACTTGCCGTTCAACAAAAAAAGTGGGAGCATTCTCTCAGTCAGAGAATGCTTTCAGGAAATGAGATAAATGTCATATATACATCTGTATATCAACTGATCTTCTCCCTAATTTAATACCTCATCGATTGTTTTATTATACTTTTTATTGTAGAGGATTTCAAACTCTTTGGAAAATTTTGTTACTGTATTTGAGGCAAGGCTATGTTTACCGAGGAATGTGAGCGCCTTGCATTTAAGAATCATCGCTTCTTCGTTGACAACATCAAAAATGAATATGGAATCGGCCAGACGTAAAATAAAATCGGGATCATCTTCAATTTTTTGTTTCTGAGCAAGTTCTACCAAAATATCAATCAGGGTGTTCGAAATATTTGCTTTAAACTCATCAAGCCACTCGTAATTCGAATTCATCAGGAAAACTCCTTTCAATGAAAAATCGATTAGTTTATTGATTTTTTCCTTCGTTATTGTTTTTTTTGTGCCGGTAACTCTGATGCATTCGAAATAATCATTGTAGACGACCAATTCATCAAATTCAATTTTCCAATAAGCGGTTTTATGCGATAAAGTGCATGTGTCTATTTCCCCGATTATTTGTTTAAGTTTTGCAATATTTACTGCTCTGTTGTTGCTGGCACTTTTCTCATCTTTATCGTACCACAGGAGCTCATTGATTTTTTCTGAAGATATGCCTTTGTTGTTTTTAATGGAATTGAGCCAGATCAATAAAAACAGTTCTTTAAGCAGCGGACTGAACCGACAGGTAATATCTGTTCCTTCTGAGTTGAAGACCTGAAATCCTCCAAAAAAGAAAACTGAATTCCGATAAAGAGTCTTCTTTTCAGCAACAGTTCCAGATACTATTGTGTCTGCTACAATTTTAATATTTTGGTAATCAGTACTCTTTGACACCCTACCTCTTTTAAATCGTTTTAGAAATAAAAAAGATAAAGTCAGGAGCATTGCCACCATTACTAATAAATAAGTCCAGCGAAGCGGAATAGTTTTTGAAGTATTGATGACAGGTAAATTCTCATTTGGAGGCGATGAAATTGAGTATAGATTAATTTCAGTCTGGTTCTCATTATTTAACAACATTGTAGCAGCTATCAGCTTTCTACTTGATTTGCAAAAGTAAAGCGACGAAAATGACTTAACATCATGGAATAAATAAGGTATTTTGCTCGCAATTAACTTTATTTCAGGATTTTGAAGCGATCCTTTTACGAGTTGCAGGTAGCCATCATATTTAAGTACAGAAAACGCCAGCGCATAAAAGGTCCTGCTATCCGGAAAGATGACCATTGAATTTGAAAAACAGATATCTTCGGCTGGCGGAACAAAATCATACACCTTCCTGAATTTATGATCTTTAAGCGAAAATGCCATTAAATCGTAATAATTCTGGGGATTGATAATTTGTTTTCCCGTTACACTGCCATATCCCCCCAATATGTATGCTGTATCATTGACAACACCTGTAGCTGATAAATACCTGGGATTGAAAACATCTCCGGTTGGTTTAAGCACCTCCCAGACACCGGTGCCGATTCCAAATCTTTGGATAAGGTTCTTATAGGTATGCTGACCATATCCTCCAAAAATGTACACTGATTTTTCTGATGATGAATAGTATTGATTGTGATGAAGAAAGACGGTTGCCAATGATTTCGGCGGAACTTCCTGTTTCCACATCGCGGTGTTAAAATCAAATTCAGCAACCTTATTCTGATCGATATCACAACTGAAAATCGTTTTTGTGTCAGGATTGTAGACTGACTGACGCCCTGGCAATAAGATAGTTGCCTTTTCTTTATAAATAATTTTTTCGCTCGTATTGCTTTTAACCGAGTAAATAATCATTTGATCATTTCCAATCAGATATATTTTCTCATCCTGTTCATTAAATGCAATTTCACAATTTCCGGTCAATAATGATGAATTTGCCTTTTGCCACTCTGTATGCTCAGGCTTTAACCAAACCGGATTTTTTATTAAAGCAACCTGTTTCCGAATCTTATCATAGGCTTTATCTCCTTCAGTTTCATCAAGTGGCCATGAATAACTCAGTCGGCCTTTCTCATAAATACAGATATCTTTGATTTTCATCGAAGGCAAATCAGCTGTCTTAAAATGACTAAAATCGCTCATGCCAAATAGAATTTTTACCTCTCCGCTCAGATCTACACCATAATCTTCTGTATTATAATCATTTACAGCGGAAAACAAACTTACCTGATGCTTATTCAGGTCAATCTTCAACCGAAAATCAGTCCATGTGTTGCATAGCTTATGAATGTCAGCATTGAAGGATATTTTAGTTAGTTTTTGACCGCAAACAACTTCAATGGCGCTTGAATCAATTGATCTGTAGTTGAATATTAAATCTATATTCCGGCCTTGCTTATCAATAATTCTGGCAATATATCCAAAGTACATTTTTACATTCGGCCGGAGTAACATTTTAAAGCTTAGCTCAAACACGTTGTTAAACGACAAATAACCTGCAGGTGAAAGGTCGACGCCGGTTCGAAGGTCTTTAGAATATTCCTGTCCGTTAAATCCCAAGCCATAAGATTGTGAAAATGAAGATTCAGGTAAGAAAAATGCCATGCAAAAGCTAAAAAACAGTGCCACTCTCCAAAAGACCGATGTTAAATCAATTCCCCTTACTTTCATCTAAAGATTGTTTAGTTCAGAAGTCCATTAGTTTCCCCACAAATTTAGTATTATTTGGTAAAACAACCATGAATAATCTTACTTGTACAAATTAAAGGAGATCAAACAAAGTTTATTTAAAAAAAAACATAAAATTATTATCGTGAAGATTATTAGTCTTTTAGTGCATAACACGTTAAATTATTAATTCTGTTAATAAATAATTAATAGAATATTTAGGGTGCAAACATACATTTGACTCCATAATTAATCTTAAAAAAGTGTCTATGAAAAAATGTTTCCTATTTATGACTTTACTAATATGGTATGCCGCTGTTTTTGCGCAAACCATTCAAGTAAGTGGAAAGATTACCGATAACACGGGTCAGGGACTTCCAGGAGTTAGTGTATACATTAAAGGTACAACAAACGGGACTGTCACAGATGTAAATGGTCGGTTCACACTTGCCAATCTTTTGCCTGAAAATGTGCTTAAAATTTCATTCATGGGAATGAAAACCATGGAAGTTAAGGTTGGAAATCAAACTGTAATTAATGTTGTTTTAACTGAGGAATCGATTGGTCTTGAAGAGATTGTGACTGTAGGTTACGGTGTTCAAAAGAAGGAAAGTGTCGTAGGTGCTATATCTCAGGTAAAAGGAGAAGTTCTGATGCAATCAGGCGGGGTTTCCAGTGTTGGACAAGCCTTGCAGGGGAAAATGCCAGGCGTTACTGCCATGTATACCAATGGACAACCCGGAAGCAATGCGATGCAGATTTTTATTCGTGGTCAAAGCTCATGGAATTCAAGCGGACCACTTGTTTTGGTGGATGGTATAGAACGCGATATGAACAGTATCGACATGAATGAAATTGAAGATATTTCAGTCTTAAAAGATGCATCTGCGACTGCCGTTTATGGGGTAAAAGGAGCCAATGGGGTACTTCTGATTAATACAAAACGTGGAAAGGCAGGTAAAGCACAATTTAGTGTATCAGCCAATACCTCCTATAAATCAATTTCCAAGGTTCCTCAGAAATTAGATTCTTATGATGCAATGATGGTTTCGAATGAAGCGATCCAACGTGAGTTGATGTACTCTGAATCTTCATGGGGTGCTTTTACCCCTTTGCAGGTTGCAGATAAATACCGCAATCAGACCACACAATTAGAGCGGGAAATATATCCTAATGTCGACTGGCAGAAATACATGTACAGGGATTATGGCAAAGATTTCAGATTAAATGCCACCGTGAGTGGAGGATCCGATTTTGCCAAGTATTTCTGTAACATTGCCTATAGTCAGGAAGGCGATATAACTAAAAATTTCGACAATGGAAAAGGTTATACCGGAACAATGAATTACAAACGGTTCAATTATCGCAGTAATTTAGACTTTAATATAACAAAATCAACCAAGTTTTCTGTGAACCTCTCTGGTTCATATGGTATTCAAAATACTGTACCAACCCAACCCGAAAAGCTTTTTCTTAGCTTATACAATTTAGCTCCGGATAGTTATTATCCGCGGTACGAAGATGGTTCATACGGGATGTCGCCAACAAATGATCTAGGCACGGCGAATACTTTAATGCTTTACACTTCCGATGGCTTGGTCACCAATCACACAGTAAAGCTGACTTCTGACTTTGTTCTGGATCAGAAGTTAGATTTCATCACTAAAGGTCTTTCCGCGAAAGCCAAGTTCTCGTTTGACAATACCATTGTAGGACAACAAAATATATCAGAGCCTGGCACGACAGGTAACAATATCCAGAGTCGATATGTAAACGATGGCGCCAGCAGAGTATTTGTATACCCTTCAACGTCAAGTGGATACAGCTATGTTGTTCAACCATGGGCCATGGATAGTTTAATTATGAAACCCGGAAACATGGCGAGACGGACTGATTACCAGCTCTCGTTGAATTACAGCCGGTCATTTAATAAGCATAATGTAACCGGACTTTTCCTGTTCAAACGTCAGGAATATGCCACCGGAAGTGAATTCCCTCATTATTACGAAGATTGGGTAGGACGTGCTACCTATGATTACAACAAGACTTATTTTATTGAGGCCAACGGTGCGTATAATGGATCAGAAAAATTTGGTCCTGGTTACCGGTTCCAGCTCTTTCCTTCCCTCGCCCTGGGGTGGATGATTTCGAATGAACCTTTTATGAAACGATTAACCTGGTTGAATAAACTTAAAATCAGAGGTTCGTATGGACAGGTTGGTGATGACGGTGGAAGTAACATCCCCAGATGGTTAAATCAGACCCAATGGCAAGCATTAACTTATGGTGTCTATATGGTCAATCCAGGATATTATAATGTCACTTCTGCTGCCGGTATGTCTCCATATCTGTTCCAGCAGCAAGTTCTCATTGGAAATCCTGATATACATTGGGAAACATCAACGAAAAAGGATATAGGGCTGGAAATGGCAGTATTAAATGGGGAGATTAAAGCAGAAATTGATTATTTCGAAGAAAACCGGAGGGATATTTACATTGCAGATGTCAACAGAAGTGTTCCCGATTGGTTTGGAGCCAAAGCACCAGGTGCAAATTTAGGTAGTGTAGATGTAAAAGGATATGAAATTGTGTTGGGGGTTAATCATAAATTTAACAGTGAATTCAGTCTGTATTCAGATTTTAATTTAACCTATGCTAAGGATAATGTCCTTTTCAAGGAAGATCCACAACTGAAAGTGATTTATCAACAGCAGGCTGGTCATTCAATTGGTCAGACTTATTCTGCAATTCAGGGCGAAATGATGCAAAATTGGGATGATATTTACATGTCAACCCCGCTGACATCCGGAAACGCTCAAAAAAGACCGGGGTATTATAACCTGATAGACTTCAATGGTGATGGAAATTACAATGGAACTTATGATAATGCACCTTACGGTTATCCAACCCGGCCCCAGAGAACATGGTCATGGACTATGGGAGCTGAATACAAAGGATGGAGTGCATCTGTACAGTTCTATGGACAGAGCAACTCAACCAGAAATTACACATTGAGCACCTTCCCGCTGCAAACGCATAATTTTTTTACCGCACTTTTAAATTATTGGTCGCCAGAGAATCCTACCGGTACTCAAACATTACCCACCTGGAGTCTTAGTCAGGGTGCCTCTGACCCGTACAGAAATTTAATTGATGCATCAATGGTTCGGTTAAAAATGGTTGAAATTGCTTATCGATTAAATAAGTCCACCTGCAAACGTTTAGGAGTGCAAGGAATGAGACTATTTATAAACGGAAACAACCTGTACCTGTGGTCCAAAATGGCTGATGACAGAGACTATAACAACGGAACTACCAACATCAGAGGTGATTATCCTATGCTGAAAAGATATAATATTGGCTTTAACCTTGATTTTTAAACAAAACTAATATGAAAAAGAGAATACTAAAATACTTGTTAATGGCAATTTTCTGGCCAATAACTTCTTGTGTGTCCTATCTTGATCAATCGCCCCAGGCAAGTCTGACGGAAGATGCCGTTTTTAAAGATTTTATACATGCACAGGGCTATTTGGAGGTTTGTTACAAATATGTCGTGAATTACGCTGCAGTAGGAAATCAAAATGATGCCTTAAATTTTTTGCAAGGTGATGAATCGGTTAGTACAAATACTGGTATGACCGGTTATAAATGGGACATTGGCGTTCTAAGTGATTATCCACTTGGTATTTACTCCAGACCAAACGGTACACTCAGTCAAACTACGGGTTTTTTAAAAGACGGATTCGGAGTCTGGCAAGGATGGCAAGCCATACGAATTTGCAATATAGCACTTGAGAACATAGATAATATGACCGGTGCAACTCCAACGGAGAAAAATTTGCTGAAAGGGCAAGCTTTGTTTTTCAGGGCTTATTTTCACTGTGAAATAATGAAGTTTTGGGGAGCTATTCCATATTTGGATAAGGTTTTGACAGGAAATAACGGTGATTATCAATTGCCTCGTCCTGCAACATATAAAGAAAGTGCCATGAAAGCAGACGCTGATTTTGCGGCTGCTGCAGAACTGCTGCCAAATACCTGGGATGACTTGAAAACAGATCCGACTGCAACGTTCCTTACTTTCAGAACTGATACCTGGGGAAATAATCTTTCTCGTATTAATAAAGTAATCGTTTATGCTTATAAAGGGAAAAATCTTCTGATTGCTGCAAGTCCGCTCATGAAGGGTACAAGAGATACCTATGGTTACGACGAGGAACTTTGCACAAAGGCAGCAGAGGCATTTGCACATGTAATCCAGTTTGATCGTCTGAATGTTAATGATTTAGGACTGACAACCAAAGCAAATTATTCGAAGTTATTTTATACAACAGCCGCAACCAATACCAATTGGCCTGCAACCGCAAAAAACACAGGAGTTGGAGAGGCAGAGTATATATTTAGTTCGGTTGCGAATAGTATCAATGGAGCTTCAACGTCACCGAAAAGTTTTATGCCCTATGGAGGCACTACATTTATAACCGCTAGCCATAAATATGTTCACAGAACTTTTGGTACCGTAAATGGATTGTCGTGCGATGAAGACCCCTCTTTTAAAAGTGTTAATGGGGTAAGTCAGAACGAATTTGACAACCGTGACCCAAGATTCTACTTTAATATGATGATTGATGGTGATTTGGCGATTAATAACGCATCTGCTGACCCAAATTACAAATATTTGCAGTTATACAATACCGGGTTAGTTAAAATAGGGAATGCAGCAACGAATAAACCTCCCTTTCAAAAGATTTACAATACCGGATATTTTATTAAAAAATGGGCGGATATTACTTTTAATCTTGCGGCAAACGCAGGTGGCAGCGTTGTTGATAATGTAACCTCGATCAATGCCTCATGGGTAAGTATGCGTTTAACGGATGTATACCTGATGTATGCCGAAGCATTAGCGGCTACAACTACTTATGGTGCAACAAAGGCTCCCGTATATTCATTTTTAGATAATGCCCCATCTTCATTAGCTGTAATTAATATGATCCGCGATCGTTTTTTAGTTCCGCATGTTGAAACCGCCTATCAGTCGATTGGAATTGATATGACTGCCAATGCGAACCGTGCTAAATTCATGGATGTGGTTCGTCGCGAAAGAGCGACCGAATTATGCTTCGAAGGCGAACGCTGGACAGACTTGCGAAGATGGTCATTGGCTGATCTGCCGGAGTACCGGATCAAAACGGCCTTGAATTACGACAGAGATAAGTTTCCAACTCCTGCAGTCAAACCGACTGCCAATTTAACAAGGGCTCAATTTAAAGATATCAACTTTACTGAATCAGTCATTCTTACAAGGGTTTGCGACTATCCAAAACATTTTTGGCTGCCATTCCCAACCGACCAGACACTCATGTATCCTGGATTCCCACAAAATCCGGGTTGGTAAGAAGTTTTGTTTGAATTTTAATAAATTCTTGATCTAATAAATATATTTATGATAAAACATATTAATAAATTACTGGTCGCAATAGGTTGTTCGTTTTTTTTGTTCGCTGCTACATTGGTTGCACAAGAGAAGGCACAAAAAACAATCATTTCATTAACTATTGTTGACTATACCGGTAAACCGATTCAGGGGGCAACAGTTTATGGTACTTTTGGGGTATCATCAACTGATTATGCCGGGAAATGTTATATAAAATCTGATGGTAAAGGGACTGTATATGTTGAGAAGACAGGTTTTAAGCCATCAAATCTACTTCTATCAAATTTGAAAGACAAACTGACACTCGAAAAGGCTGAATTTTTGGCTTCCGAAGGTGATGCAGTAAATATGGGCTTCATTCAGCAAAAGAAAAGAGATGTTATAACTTCTGTTACTTCACTTAAGCCCGATGACCGGATAACCTATGACAACACCGAATCTGCGCTGAACCATGTTGACGGTATGTTAACCGGATTAAGAGCCGGTTCTGATATCAGAGGACTGGGTAACGCCATGTATGTCATTGATGGTATACCGGGCCGTGAAATAAATTTAGTAGATGCCAGTGAAATAGAGCAGATTACAGTACTTAAAGATGTAAACGCTTTGGCACTGTTTGGTTCGGAAGGCAAAAACGGAGTCATTGTAGTGACGACTAAACGAGGTTTGAAAAATAGAAAATCTGTAAAAATTAATGCAAGTTATGGGTTAAAAGAACCAATTACCTATCCCAAGTATTTGAACGCACCAGATTACATGACCCTCTACAATGAAGCACGGAAAAATGACGGACTAATTGCATTATATGATTCAACTACCATTGCAAATACAAGATTGGGGTCGAATCCGTACATCTACCCGAATCTTAATTTGTATTCTTCGGATTATCTGAAATCATCCACCGAACAAACAAATATAATGGCTGAGTTCAATGGTGGTACCAGTAATTTGCAATACTATGTAAATCTTGATTTCAAATCGAATGGTACGCTGGAGAAATTAAATCCAGACGTTAATAAACCTTCGAGAACGTATAAAGTGCGTGGCAATCTGGATTTTGCAATTAACAGCTGGATTAAAGCCACGGTGGATGTAATGACTTCAATCAATAGTCAGAAATCGGCCTACAATAATATTCTTTCGGTTGGAACAACTTTTCTGCCAAATCTTTACGCACCATTATTGCCTGTGTCGATGATAAGTAAAAATTCACTCATGCAGCAACAGATGAGCACAATAAATACTTATGACGGGTATATTCTTGGAGGATCCCAATCATATACAGGAAATATCCCATTCGCAAATATTTTAGCCAAAGGCTATACAAATGTGATGAACATTAACTCACAGGTTGCCAATACAGTGTCCTTCGATTTGAGCAAGATTACCAAAGGCCTATCTGCAAATACGAAAATCAGTCTTGATTATCTGGACCAGCATACTTTTTCAATAAACAACCAATTCAATTTTTATGCGCCTACCTGGACAGGTGATTCAATCACAGCGTTGAAGGCTCTTGGATCTGCTGATTTAAAGGATCAGACTGAAAACGTTGCAATCAATAGTTTCGCACTTCGTACCGGTTTTTATGCGCAGATTAATTATGAAAAACAACTTAATACAGATCATTACATTAAAGCGATGATACTCGGGTATGCAGATTCTTACAAAAGAATGAATTCAAGACAAACCGATGTAGAAAGTCATGTGGCATTGAATTTGGACTATAGTTATAAGAATAAATTTTATGCGAATATTACAACAACTTATTCAAGTTCAAAATATCTGGCTCCAGGTCACCGCGGAGCTTTATCGCCATCCGCAGCATTATCCTATAATCTATCAGAAGAACGCTTCCTAAAAGACAATCCTGTAATTAATTATTTGAAAATCAGAGCAACTGCCGGAATACTCAAAACCGATGCAACCTTTAGTAAGTATTTCATGTATCAGGATTTATATGATAATGCCAATTCGGGGTCATCCGCCTGGAATGACGGGACAATGTCAGGGAAGGTTACGGTACAACAAAAAGGTCAGAATTTAGATTTAGGTTTTGAAACACGAAAAGATATCTCTGTAGGTTTGGAATCACAGTTGTTCAATTCTATTTGGTTTGAAGCAAGCTATTTTCGCACCTATATGTCCGACCAGGTGATGCAGGTAAGTTCTATTTATCCTTCGTTTTTCACCAGTTCATCCACAAATCCAAATTCATTTGTACCTTATCAGAATTATGGAGAGGACAAGTATCAAGGTTTTGAAGCAGGATTGAATTTCAAGAAAAAAGTGGGAGATTTCAGTTATGACCTTGGTGCAAATTTTTTGTACACCGCTTCTCAAATCGTAAAACTAGACCAGGTTAATCCTCGCTACTCCTATATGTCAGCTATCGGACAATCTAAGGGTAGAATGGTAGGATTGGTTGCAAACGGATTGTACCAGACATCTGATTTTAATCCGGACGGAACCTTGGTTACCGGTCAGGCTTTACCTCAATTTGGTAAAGTTTATCCTGGGAATATCAAATATGTTGACCAAAATGGTGATGGTAAAATTGATGCAAATGACAAGCTGATGATTGGTGACAACTCGTTTCCATTTACACTTGGATTAAACTGCATGATCGGTTACAAACGGTTTAGCTTATTTGTACTGGGCAAGATGCAATCTGGCGCGCAAGCAATGCGTAACGGCTATTATTGGGTAAACGGACAAGACAAGTATAATGAAACTTTATTGGGAAGGTGGACGCCAAATAATGCTGCAAATGCAACTTTCCCAAGGTTATCTACCGGTTCAGGAACTAATGACTTCCAGAATTCGACTTATTGGATTTATAACAAGTCTTATCTGGATATAAGAAGAGTTCAGCTTACCTATGAAATTTCTGAGAAATCGTGTGAAAAAATCGGAATTAATAAAATCAGCTTAAATGTAACTGCCGAGAATCTGATAAAATTTGCTCCAAATAAAGATATTCTTCAGTTAAATGTTGGTGGAAACCCACAATTCCAGATCTTTACCTTAGGATTAAGAATATCATTGTAATCTATTAAAAAAGAAATTCATGAAAAAATTAATTCAATATTCGATATTCGCAATGCTGGTGTTCACCCTTCATTCTTGTAGTGATTTTTTATCCCCATCGAATGAAAATTTGAGCACTGCTGAGTATGTCACTACCGACCCAGCAAGTGCCGAAGGCATCATGTTAAACGGGTATTCTGCACTTATAAATGCTTATGTTTTCTCTGATCCTGCTACAGATGACGCGGTCAGCAATCAAACAACGAATGGTTTCAAGCGGATGGCATTGGGTGAACTTTCACCTAATTTTAATCCGATCAGCCGTTGGGATAAATACCAGGCAATTTTCTACGTGAATAGATTCCTTACCATTGTCGATAAGGTTAAATGGATGGATATTCCGGATTTAAGTTATTTGTACAGCAGGCGTTTGCACGGCGAAGCCCTGGCGCTTAGAGCATTACACCATTTCTATATTTTAGAGGCAAATGCAGGTAAAGACGCATCCGGTAATCTTTTGGGTATACCTTATTACACTAAATTTATTCCTTCGGGTGGCGATCTAAACGTTCCACGTTTGACATTTACGGCTACGGTAGATTCAATTATGGCTGACTTTAATAAAGCATACGATTATTTACCCTATGTGTATCTGGCAGCAGGAGACTCTGCCAATATTCCTGCAAAGGATCTGATTTACAATAAAAAATACTATTTAACCGCTAACAGCACAAATTACAATCAGCGCTTGAATGGAAAAATTGTCAGGGCGCTTCAGGCACGTGTAAAGCTGTTTGCCGCCAGCAAATCATATCTAAATGATATTAATGTATATAAAGAATCAGCCAATTTTGCTTCAGGTGTCTTAGCGGCAAATTTGTATGCATTAGCAACGGACGGTGTAGAATTTTATAATGCGGATGCAGATGCAAGTAATCCTGAATTTTTATGGCGGGCCTCCGTTAGCTCAAATGCAACCCAGGAAACAAATAATTTTCCACCGTCCTTAAACGGCAAGGGTTTTGTTAATCCAACACAAAACCTGGTGGACGCCTTTTATATGAAAGATGGTTATCCAATCGGGAAATCACCAACTTCTACCTATGATCCGCAAAACCCTTACGTAAACCGGGATGCCCGATTGGCTAAGTTTGTGATTTACAACGGAAGTACCCTCGGAAGCCAGGTAATCAATACTTCTACTACGGATCCAACAAAAGTGAATGGTATTAATTTGGTGTCGCAGCAATCGACCAGTACAGGTTATTATCTTAAAAAGCTGATGCGTCCGGATGTAGTGATTCCAGTTTCAGGTACTGCAACTGGTCAAAAGCATTTTAGCGCCTTTATTCGCTATACTGAGCTATTTTTAATTCTGGCCGAATCTGAAAATGAAATAGGTGGACCGGATTATAAGGAAGGTACAAGCACCATGTCTGCCAGGGATATTTTAAGGGCCATCCGAAAAAGAGCTATGACAATAACTGTCGATAATTATTTAAATGACATAAACAATATGGACGATATGCGTACACTTGTTCAAAATGAACGACGTCTTGAACTTTGTTTCGAAGGATTCCGTATCTGGGATTTAAGGCGGTGGGGACTTCCTTTAACCGAAACGGCCACGGGATATTACAACGATGGTACCAAATATACCAAAGTTGATGTAGAACAAAGAATGTACAACAATAACAAATATAGGTATATGCCATTGATGTACAATGAATTGCAGAAGTATTCAAATTTAGTTCAGAATGCAGGTTGGTGATATTTCCTTTAGGGATAAAATTAAAAATTACTTATTATGAAAAATACAAAAAATATCAAAGCATTGCCAGTGCTGTTTATAATATCACTTTTGGGTATGTTCTCTTGCAAAAATGATGCTATTACATTTCCTGATTATGGAAGGACGACTTGTTATTTTCCATATCAGAGCCCGGCAAGGACATTGATCCTTGGAAAATACGATGTTGGCATCAATACCAAAGACAATAATCACAACTTTGAAATTGGAGCTGAAATGACTGGCGTCTATTCCAACACAAAAGACAGAAAAGTTTATTTCAAAGTAGATGAAAGTCTGATGACTGGCGCAACCAATGTAATCCCATTGCCAACAGCATATTATACTGTCCAGACAACAAGCCCGGCTATCATCCCGGCAGGAAGTATCAACGCAATCATTGCGATTCATTTGAATGATGCGTTTTTTAACGATCCTAAAGCCATTGCAGCTCTGAATACCACTAATTATGCGATTCCACTGGTGATTACAAGGGTAGAAGGCCTCGATAGCATTCTTTCAGGAAAGCCGGCAGTAATTAATCCGAACCGGATTAAGACTACTGACTGGGCTGTGGCACCTAAAGATTATACCTTATATGGAATTAAATATATCAACAAATTTCACGGCAACTATTTGAGACGTGGCGCAGATAAACTCACAAACGCATCAAACGTAGAGGTTGGCACGACAATTTACCGTAATCAATATGTAGAGCGGAACGAAGTGGTAAAAGCCACCTCTGTTGATCTGACCAGTGTGACCTTGCCAAATACAATCAGGAGATTCGGCGGTGCAAATGGGGGAACCATCAATTTAAAAATTGTATTTGCGGCTGATGGCTCTTGTTCAGTAATTAACACGCTGGACAGCAAGACTATAGGCACAGGAATGTTTAAAGAGAATGGAGATAAGTGGGGCGGAATTCCTCAGGATGCCATCTATTTGAATTATGCCTATACCGATCTTGTGCTGAACGAAAAACACCAGGTAAATGATACCCTGGTAATTCGTGACAGAGGGGTGGTTTTTGAGACTTTCCCGGTAACCATTCAATAGATTCTTTGATGCATTTCCAAATGGGGCATCAATAATTTTAAATTAAAATCAGTATTTCAATCCAGTCTGGAAATAGTAGGCAGAATCATTCAAATTAACGCTTGATTGATTCTGCTTCTTTTTCAATCCTGCAAATTAATTCATATAGAATGCAAAAATTCCGGAAAGGCGTTGTTGCCAAAATTGTCCTACTGCTGTTGGTTTGTTCGACTGCTTCTGCATTCAAACAGAAGGACAATCCTGATAGCCGAAAAAAAACTGTAACGAAGATCAAACCAGTGTCTGTCGCCTCAAACTCACTGGAGGGTAAGATACTCTGTGGGTATCAGGGCTGGTTTAATACCGAAGGTGATGGGGCGAATCTGGGATGGAAACACTATGTTAGTAACCGCAAGTTTGAACCTGGTTGGTGTTCGGTTGACTTTTGGCCCGACCTGACAGAATTTACTCCGGATGAGAGGTTTGCAACAGCATTTAAACTCGCAAATGGAAATCCGGCTATGGTTTTCAGCTCAGCGAATGCAAAAACTGTCGATCGCCATTTTAAATGGATGAAGAATTACGGGATTGATGGGGTTTTTGTTCAACGATTTGTGACCAATGTGAAAAGAGCAGAACTGAATACGAACCTGAATAAGGTTTTTGATAACTGTTATGCTGCGGCACAAAACCAGGGACGTTTAATAAGTGTCATGTACGACCTTTCGGGAAGTGGAAGGGAGGTTGTCGAAAATACTAAAAAAGATTGGAAGCAGTTGGTTGAAAAATACAAACTTAACAATCCAAAAAATAAAAATCTGGTCACTTACAACAATAAAACGGTTGTCGCAATTTGGGGTGTTGGCTTCAATGACCGCATTTATACACTGGATGATATTCGGGAATTAATTGAATTTTTTAAGAATGATCCTATCTACGGAAATTGTTCGGTCCTTCTTGGGGTTCCCACCGGATGGCGCAATCTGGACCGTGATTGTATTCCTGATGTCAGAATACACGAACTGATTAAAATGGCAGATATTGTACACCCATGGACGCCAGGCAGATACAAAACCATTGCCGAGATTGACACACATAAAACATCCTATCTTCAAAAAGACCTGGCCTGGTGCAATCAAAACGGACTTGCCTATATGCCGGTTGTATTTCCCGGATTTAGCTGGCATAACCTGAAAAAAGGGTCCGCACCCCTTAACCAGATTCCACGACTCAAAGGGGAATTCTTTTGGCGGCAAATGTACAATGCGATCTCTTCGGATGTGAAAATGGTTTATGTGGCGATGTTTGATGAAATGGATGAAGGTACCTGTATTTTCAAATGCACCAATGAGCCACCTGTTGGAGCAACCCCTTTTGTTACCTACGAAGGGTTACCCTCCGATTTTTATTTGTGGCTTACGGGTAAGGCAGGTCAGATGCTTAGAAAGGAAATTCCGCTCCAATCAACAATTCCTGCTTATTTCTCTAATTAATTGAAATCAAATTACATACACATGGAATATTTCTCAGGTCGATTTATACTCACCGCATCTTTTGCAGGTTTAGTTTTGCCACAATTGGGATGCAGCGCTCCACCTTCGGAGAAAAAGACAAATGTCGTAGTCATTCTGACTGATGATATGGGATATGGCGATATTTCGTGTTACAATAAAATGCACGTTAAAACCCCAAACATCGATCGTCTGGCTACGGAAGGTGTTCGTTTCACCGATTTTTATGTACCAACACCCTATTGTGCCCCTTCAAGGGCAACGTTGCTGACCGGTCGCTTCCCGCTTCGCCATGGGATGGTACAAAATCCGGCTCCCGACGCCGGAATTAATGATATCGGAATTAAAACCAGTGAGGTTACCATGGGAGAACTTTTTCAGGGTGCAGGCTATCACACCAAATGTATCGGGAAATGGCATCTTGGACATAAGCCGGAATATTTCCCGGTAAAACATGGCTTTGATGAGTACTTCGGAATTCTTTATTCCAACGACATGCGGCCGGTTCAAATCATCGAGAATATGGATACCGTTGAATATCCGGTCGATCAGCGTTTGCTGACCCAAAAATATACTGCCAAAGCTTTGGATTTTATTCAGCGTAACCAACGTTCACCATTCTTTCTCTACCTGGCACATGCCATGCCACACAAACCGCTGGCAGCTTCTGCCGATTTCTATTCTAAAGGTGATCACCAGGAGCTCTACAACAGCGTGATTAGAGAATTGGACTGGTCGGTCGGCAAGGTAACAGACAAATTAAAAGAACTTGGTATTCTTGAAAATACGGTGGTTATTTTCATGTCGGATAACGGTCCCTGGTATGGGGGCGACACCGGCGGATTAAAAGGGATGAAAGCGACAAACTGGGAAGGTGGTACCCGTGTTCCTTTTATCATCAGGTATCCGAAGGAGTATCCCCGGGGGAAAACAATTAAAACGCCTTGCTGGTCGCCCGACATTTTACCGACCCTGATGAAACTGACCAATATAAAAACTGACCCCGGAATTAAATTGGATGGAGAGGATATTTCGGCCATCATTGAAGGCAAATCGAACAATCACCCACCTATCTTTACGATGAAAGAAAGCTCAATAAAAACAATCCGCGACGGAAAATGGAAGTTGTTCGTGGTCAAACCTGAGTTCTACAAAGAAGTAGATCTGAAAAACTGGACCGACAAAAGGGGACCGGATGGCACAACAATAATAGCCCCGAAGGCTCAGGCAACACCAGCCGATTATCCGGGACTAAAACCTGAAAAGATAGAAGGCGATACACTATTGTTTAATCTTGAGAAAGACCCGACCGAAAGTACCAACCTGGCTGCAAAATTTCTGCGTTCAATTCGCAACCCAAATTAAAAACCATCATGCAATTCAATTTAAAACATAGCTTACTTAAAGATTTTCAATTCGGGCTTATTGCCGTTAGTGGATTATTGCTGAATCATAATGCGCTGGCAAAAGAACGGAAGAAACCCAATCTGCTGTTTATCATGACCGATCAGCAGCGGTTTGATGCATTAAGCATTGCCGGCAATACAATATTGAAAACGCCAAATCTCGACCGGCTGGCAAAACAGGGGGTATGGTTTCGCAATGCCTACACCGAATGCGCCGTTTGTGCACCAACGCGTGCCTCAATACTTACTGGCTGTACAGTCGAAAACCACCAGATATTGACCAATGAAGTTTCAGGTTCAACGAAGGAAACAGGTCGGATGCCGATGCCAACTTTTGACGAAATTCTGAGTAAGAACGGCTATCGCTGTGAATATTATGGGAAATGGCATAGCCCGGAGTTTCATACCGAAGTCTATCAGAACCCACAAATAAAAGCAA